>NZ_JBIPKI010000032.1:0-28938 GCF_044068515.1 Desulfurivibrio nitratireducens | reverse complement strand
GCCGTCCGGGCCGCCTCTCCCGCCCCGGCCAAAGCCGCCGAGCTGGCCGAAATCATGCCGGTGCGCCATTGGTCCAGCGACACCTACACCCGGGTGGTCATCGAAACCAGCGCTCCCGTGACCTTCCACGCTCATCTGCAGGACCACGAACAGCAGTCCCAGCAGCTCTCCCTGGAATTAATCGGGGCCAGACTGGGCCCGCGGGTCAAGGCCGGGACCGTGCCGGTCAAAGACGGCCTGCTCAAGCAGGTCAGCCATCTCGAGCCCACCGGCAACAGCGTCCGCCTGGTCCTCGAGACCCAGTCCCGGATTGATGATTACAAGATTTTCAGCCTGGACAATCCCTTCCGGGTGGTGATCGACCTCATGGGCCGGCCGGCTCCACCCCCTCCCCGGCTGCCCGACCCGCCGCCGATCCTGGCCCGCCCGGGCGGGGAGGCCCCTCTTTCCCTGGCCCGGCAACTGGGCCTGGGAGTCCGCCGGATTGTCATCGATCCCGGCCACGGCGGCAAGGATCCCGGGGCTGTCAGCGCCACGGGCATCAAGGAAAAAGACCTGACTTTGCGGATCTCCCGCTTGTTGGCGGCGGAGTTGCGCCGCCAGGGCAGCGAGGTTCACCTGACCCGGGACCGGGATGTTTTTCTGGCCCTGGAGGAGCGGACCGCCATCGCCAACAGCAAGGACGCCGATCTTTTTATTTCGGTGCACGTCAATTCGGCGCCCAACCGCCAGGCCCGGGGGGTGGAAACCTATGTTCTCGACATGCTGGCCAGCGATGATGAGGCCATGCGGACGGCGGCCCGGGAAAACGCTTCCTCGGCCCGCAGCTTCAGCGATCTCCAGGGGATCATCCAGCAACTGCTCAACCACACCAAGCTCCAGGAGTCGGTCCAGCTGGCCGAACACGTTCACCAGACCACGGTAACCTCCCTGCGCCGGGCCTACGACGGCCGCATCATTGATCGGGGCGTGCGCCGGGCGCCTTTCGTGGTCCTGGTCGGAGCCCGGATGCCGGCAGTGCTGGTGGAAGTGGGTTTTATGAGCAACCCGGAAGAAGAACGGCTGTTGACCGACGAGCAGTATCTCAACCGCCTGGCCCAGGGTATTGCCGCAGGAATCGGCGAGTACGCCGCCAACCTAAGCCTGGCCGAACGCTAAACGGGCGGCAGCGATGCTGCCGCCCGTTTGCCAGGCAAGATATATGCTGCTTCAAAGCCAAGGGCCGCAGCCGGGGATCTGGGTCAGGCGGCCTGCGGGCTTAAGCGCCCTGCCTTGAGGTCTTGGCCCTGCAGCAGGCGATGGATGGATTCGGCCGCCTCCTTGGCCTGGGCAACTGCCTTGGCCACGGTCTGAGGCCCCAGCACCGCGTCGCCGGCGGCGAAAACCCAGGAAACCGAAGTCTGCAGGGTGGTTTCATCCACCTCGAAGGTGCCCCAGCGGCTCAAGGCCAGATTGAGGCCGCTGCCGGCGCCGATGTCGACATTCTGGCTGATGGCCGGAATGACGGCATCGGCCTCGATCATGAAATTGCTGCCCTCGATGGGCACCGGCCGGCAGCGGCCGGAGGCATCACATTCCCCCAGCTGCATGCGGATGCATTCGACGGCGGTAAGGCGGCCGTTTTCCCCGTGGATTTTGACCGGCGCGGCCAGGGTTTCAACCCTTACCCCCTCCTCCTCCAGGTGGTGAATCTCGGCCCGGGAAGCGGGCATTTCGTCGCGGCCACGGCGATAGAGGATGAAGGCTTGGTCGGAACCGGTGCGCAGGGCGGTCCGGGCGCAATCGATGGCGACATTGCCCCCTCCCACCACCACCACATTGCGGCCCAGGTTGACCTGCTCGCCCAGGTTGACCCTGCGCAGGTAATCGACTCCGTGAACCACCCCGGCCAGATCTTCCCCCTCCACCCCGAGCTTGCGGCTCACATGGGCTCCCGGGCCGAGAAAGATCGCTTCGTAGCCCTGCTCCTTGAGGTCATCCAAGGTGATATCCTGGCCGATGGTCACTCCGGTTACAACCTGCACTCCACATTGGCGCAGGGCCTCGAATTCCGCCGCGATGACGGCCCGGGGCAGGCGATAGGCGGGGATCCCAACGATAAGCATGCCGCCGCTGATGGGCAGACTTTCAAAAATGGTGCAGGAGTAGCCTTCCTTGGCCAGGTAATGAGCCACCGACATCCCGGCGGGACCGGAGCCGATGATCGCCACCTTTCTGCCGTTTGGCAGGGCGCAGGGTTGCAGGATGTTCTTGCCGTTGGCCATCATCCAGTCAACGATATAACGTTCCAGCATCCCGATAGCCACCGCATCTCCCTTCTTGCCCCGCACGCAATAGCCTTCGCACTGGAATTCATGGGGACAGACCCGGGAGCAAACGGCTGGCAGGGTATTGGTCCGGCGGTCAAGCCAGTACGCTTCTTCAATTTTACCTTCCCGCAGGAGGCGGATAAAGCCAGGGATATCATTATGCACCGGGCATCCTTCCCGGCACTTGGGTTTCTTGCATTGCAGGCAGCGTTCGGCCTCCCGCCGGGCGGTTTCCTCGTCAAAACCAAATACCACTTCATCGAAATTGGTAATCCGCTCGGCCACCGGCAATTCCCGGGGGCGCTGGCGAGGTATCGCCATCCGCTCCTTGATATCCATTGTATCCATCCCTCCTAGTTGATGTATCCATGGCAAACTTTATTTTGCACTACGGCCGGCGCCGTCCCCAATAAACGTGCAAAACAAAAGTATTATTATACTCATTTTAAATGATATTTCATGCATAAAACTCCGCCGGTAAAAATCCACCTGATTTCGAGGATATTATTAACAGCGGGCACCCTCGGGGCGGCACCGGCATGTTACCCCGGCCATGGCCACTCAGTTGGTCCCACCACCGGGCCGAAAACCGGTACCTGACAAAATGGGGATGTAACGGGCCGGTGACCGGGGCAAAATCCGGCCCCGGGATTTGCCGGCTCAAGGACATAAAAAAGGCCGACCGGGAAAGAATCCGCGGACGGCCAGATACAGTAAACAGGGCGTTTTTTACTTTGCCGGAGGCCCGGCGGCTGAGGCAGCAGGCACCACCAGGGTACGCGGCCCCGAAAACCTTGAGACAATGGGCAAACTGATTTGCCGCCGAACTGAGGCAGGCATGAATCAGCGGATCGCAACTCCCTGCCAAGCGGAACTGCGCTCGCCAGTCTGAGAAAAAACGAACTTATTTAGCCTGCCGTTGACCGGCGGCCTTCAAGCGGGCCAGGGCCCGCTGGAGCGCGGCTTCGGCCCGGACCCGGTCAATTTTTTCCTGCTGGGCCACAGCCGCGGCCAGGCGCTTCTCCGCCCGTTCCTTGGCGCGAAGGGCGCGGTCGGCGTCGATTTCGGTGCCGCGTTCGGCACTTTCCACCAGGAAGGTGACCTTGTTGCTGGAAACCTCGCAGAAGCCGCCGCTGACCATCATGACACTTTCCTGGCCGTCCCGCTTGTAGGTCAGGGTGCCGACCTTGATCGTGCTCAAAAGCGGGGCGTGATTGGCCAGCACCCCGAAAACGCCGGCGTAGCCCGGAGCGGTGACAATTTCCACCTGCTCGCTGAGCACCGCACCCTTGGGGGTGACCACTTCCAGCTGGATTAGTGCTGCCATGCCTAAACCTCCGCGCAATTATAACTATTCATCGTGGCCCATAACCTGGGGAACTGACTGCATTCAAGGGTGCAGCAGAGCCAACGGGCCAGCAGGACCCCAAGCTTAACCGATAACCGATCGCACCAGGCGTTCTGCTGGACACTTCCAGGTTTAAGCCTGAGTCTTTTCCTTGTTGGCCTTCTCCACCGCTTCGTCGATGCTGCCCACCATGTAGAAGGCGCCCTCGGGCAAATCGTCATGCTTGCCCTCCAGAATCTCCTTGAACCCGCGGACGGTGTCCTCAACTTTCACATATTTGCCGGGCATCCCGGTGAAGGTTTCGGCCACGGTAAAGGGCTGGGAAAGAAAACGTTGAATTTTCCGGGCCCGGGCCACGGTGAGCTGATCCTCCTCGGAAAGCTCGTCCATACCGAGAATGGCGATAATGTCCTGAAGGTCCTTGTACTTCTGCAGGGTAACCTGAGCCCCGCGGGCCACCAGGTAGTGCTCTTCGCCCAGAACGTTGGGATCGAGAATCCGCGAGGTGGAGTCCAGAGGATCAACCGCCGGATAGATACCCAGTTCGGCGATCTGCCGCGAGAGAACAACGGTGCCGTCGAGATGGGCAAAGGTGGTGGCCGGGGCCGGATCGGTCAAGTCGTCGGCGGGAACGTATACGCACTGGACGGCGGTGATCGAGCCCTTGGTGGTGGAGGTAATCCGCTCCTGGAGGGCGCCGAGGTCGGTGGCCAGAGTGGGCTGATAACCTACCGCCGAAGGAATCCGGCCGAGCAGAGCCGAAACCTCGGAACCGGCTTGGGTGAAACGGAAGATGTTGTCAACAAAGAAGAGCACGTCCTGGCCCTCTTCGTCCCGGAAATACTCGGCGGCGGAAAGGCCGGTCAGGGCCACCCGGCTCCGGGCTCCCGGAGGCTCGGTCATCTGGCCGTAAACCAGAGCGGCCTTGGGCAAAACGCCTGATTCCTTCATTTCATGGTAGAGGTCGTTGCCCTCACGGGTCCGCTCGCCAACCCCGCAGAAAACTGAAATGCCGCCATGGTGCAAGGCGATATTGTTGACCATCTCCATCATGATAACGGTCTTGCCGCACCCGGCACCACCGAACAGGCCCATCTTACCGCCCCGGGGAAAGGGGACCAGCAGATCGATAACCTTGATGCCGGTTTCCAGCACGTGGATCTCGGTGTCCTGTTCGGTGAAGGCCGGAGCCGGTTTATGGATCGGCCGCATCTTGTCGGAGGTGATCGCGCCCAGACCATCCACCGGCCGGCCGACCACGTTCATGATCCGGCCCAGGGCCGGGGGGCCGCAGGGAATCTCGATGGGCTTGCCGGTGTCCTTGACCGCCTGGCCGCGCACCAGACCGTCGGTCTGGTCCATGGAAACGCAGCGCGCCACGTTATTGCCGAGATGCTGGGCAACCTCGATAACCAGGTTGCCTTCCTCGTCACTGATGCCTTTATTGCTGACCAGCAGGGCGTTCATGATCTCGGGAAGCTTGCCCGGTTCAAATTCCACGTCGACTACCGGTCCAATGACCTGAATAACTTTCCCCGTGTTAACCTCGCTCATCTGACAAGCCTCCTAAACGTAGAGTTCATTAATTCCCGACGGAATAAAACGAATTTCAATTTTAACCCTTGAGGGCTTCGGCACCGCCGACAATATCCATCAGTTCAGCGGTGATCCCGGCCTGGCGGGTCTTGTTGTAGATCAGGGTCAGGTTCTGGATGATATCCTTGCAGGCCCTGGTGGCGTTATCCATTGCGGTCATCCGGGCCGCGTGCTCGCTGGCGCTGACCTCAAGCATGGCGTGATACACCATCACGTTGAGAAACATGGGCAACAGCACTTCCATGATCTCTTCCTGGCTGGGCTCGTAAATATAGACGGCCTGGCTCTTGGGGGCGGTAGCGGCCTCGGCACCTTCCAGCGGCTTGACCGGCAGCAGGCTGACCGCTTCGGGGCGCTGCACGCCGATACTGTGGAAACGACCGTAGATGATCCGGACCTCGTCGGCCTCGCCGGCCAGGAAGTTGGCGGCGGCATCCTGGGCGATGGCCCGGGCGTTGAACATCTGGAAAGTGCCCATGATGTCAACGTAGCTCTGGCGCATCAAACCGGTTTTGCGAAAAAAGTTGCGGGCTTTCTTGCCCACGCAGACCACACTGACCTTTTTGCCCTCGCTTTGCAGCTGGGCCACGGCGCGCTTGGCCATTTTGAGAATATTGGCGTTGAAACTGCCGCAGAGCCCCCGGTCGGAGGTCACCACCACCAGCTCGACCGTCTTGACCTCGCGCACCTCCATCAGGGGGAAGGTGGCCCCGCCGGTGCCGGCGGAGAGATTGGCCATGGCCGCATGGAATTGCTCGGCGTAGGGCCGGAAGGCCTCCATCTTGCTCTGGGCGCCCCGGAGCTTGGCCGCCGCCACCATGTTCATGGCCCGGGTGATCTGGGCGGTCTTCTTGACCCCGCCGATCTTGGTTTTTACATCTTTCAGGCTAGGCATGGAAACGCCTCCTTGAGCCGGATCTTATTTCAGGCCCTTGGCGGCCTTGAAGGATTCTCCGAATGCTTCCAGAGTTTTGCGAATCTTGGCCTCGAGATCGGCGTCGATCTGCTGCTTGCTCTTGAGATCATCGAAGACGCTGGGTTCGTTTTTCTCGATGTATTCATAAAGCCCGGTTTCGTATTCAGCCACCAAATCCAGGGGCAGCTTGTCCAGGTAGCCCTTGGTGCCGGCGAAAATGATGCTGACTTGCTTTTCCATGGGCAGCGGCTGGTACTGGGGCTGCTTGAGGATTTCCACCAGGCGGGCGCCGCGGGTAAGCTGGGCCTGGGTAGCGGCATCGAGATCGGAACCGAAACCGGCGAAGGCGGCCAGTTCGCGATACTGGGCGAGATCGAGGCGCAGGGTACCGGCAACCTGCTTCATCGCCTTGACCTGGGCGGCGCCACCGACCCGCGATACCGAGAGACCTACGTTGATGGCGGGCCGCACCCCGGCGAAGAAGAGGTTGGGCTCGAGATAAACCTGGCCGTCGGTAATGGAAATAACGTTGGTGGGAATATAGGCGGAAACGTCGCCGGCCTGGGTCTCGATGATCGGCAGGGCGGTCAGCGAACCGGCGCCCAGTTCGTCGGAAAGCTTGGAAGATCGTTCCAGCAGGCGGGAGTGGTTGAAGAAGATGTCCCCGGGGAAGGCTTCCCGGCCCGGCGGCCGCCGCAGCAGCAGGGAAAGCTCGCGGTAAGCAACGGCCTGCTTGGAAAGGTCATCGTAGATGATCAGGGCATGCTTGCCGTTGTCGCGAAAGTACTCGCCCATGGCGGTACCGGCAAAGGCTGAAATGTACTGCATAGGGGCTGGATCGGAGGCACAGGCGGCGACCACCGTGGTGTATTCCATGGCTCCGTGCTTGCGCAGGGCTTCAACCACCAGGGCCACGGTGGATTTCTTCTGCCCGATGGCCACGTAAATGCAGTGCATGTCGGTGTCCTTCTGGGCGATGATGGCGTCAACGCAAAGGGCGGTCTTGCCTATCTGGCGATCGCCGATGATCAATTCGCGCTGGCCGCGGCCGACCGGGGTCATGGCATCCACCGCCTTGGCTCCGGTGTAGCAGGGCTCATGGACCGATTTCCGGGCGATAACGCCGGGGGCCAGAACCTCGATCTTGCGGGTTTCCTTGGCGGTAATCGGGCCCTGGCCGTCAATAGGGGCGCCCACCCCGTCCACCACCCGACCCAGCATCTCCGGGCCTACCGGCACTTCGGCGATCCGGCCGGTCCGTTTGACGATGTCGCCTTCTTTGATATGGCGAACATCACCCAGGACCGCGCAACCGACGTTATCCTGTTCCAGGTTCAGGGCCACGCCCAAGATGCCGCCGGTGAACTCCAGCAGCTCCATGGCCATGCAGTTTTCCACTCCGTATACCCGGGCAATACCGTCACCAACCGACAAGACGGTCCCGGTCTCGCTGAGATCGACTTTGGCTTCGTATTCCTGGATCTGGCTCTTGATGATTTGGCTGATTTCTGCGGCTTTGATCTGCATCGCTTATTCTCTCCCCTTGATCGATTCCTTTAACCCCGCGAGTTGCGACCGGATGCTGCCATCGAGCACCAGATCACCTACCTTGGCCACCATCCCGCCGATAATCGCGGGGTCGATCCGGTTGGTCAACTCGACCTGCTTGCCGGTTATCTTCTCCAGTGTTGCCTTGATCCTCTCATTCATTTCGGGGGCCAGTTCGGTGGCCGAAACCACGCTCCCCCTTACCAGGTTACGGTCCTGATCCACCATCATCTGGTAAACTTCGGCAATCTCGGGCAGAATAGCCGCCCGTTTCTTCTCCACCAGCAACTGGCAAAAGTTGACCATTATCTGCGGCGCTTGCATGGCTTTGACCAGGCTCTCCATTACCTTGAGGCGGACATCCTCGGGATAGAGCGGGTTGGTCAAGGCGTCGGCCACTTCGGCCATGCCGGTATAAAGTCCGGCCAGGTTATTCAAAACCTCCGCATAGTCGGCAACGGCGCCATCTTCCTTGCCCACGGCGAACAGGGCCTTGGCGTAGCGCTTGGCTATTACCGTATTTTTCACTGGACACCTCCCACCTGATCAAGAGCGTCGGCGATCATCCGGGCATCGTCGGCCGGCTGCAGGTTTTTTTGCACCAGTCCCGCGGCGACCCGGGCGGCTTCCTCGGTAATTTCCGCCTTGAGCTGGGCCCTGGCGGAGGCTACTTCATGCTGGACCGCCAGTTCGGCCTGGCGCCGCATATTGGCGGCGGCCCGCTCGGCCTCGGCCAGAATCCGGGTCCTTTCGACCTCGCCCTGGCGAACCGCCTCGGCCACGATTTCCTGGGCTGAAGCTTCCAGGGTGGCCATCTTGCTTTCACTTTCCTTGTAGGCCCGCTCGACTTCCACCCGCTTGGCTTCCAGTTCTTCCAGCTCGGCCCGGATGGTCTCGCGGCGGTTGCTGAAAAAATTGACCGTCGGCTTTTTGAGAAAGTAGAGCAGGATAAAGAGCAGCACGGAGAAATTGAGGACCCGGTAGAAGAGATCCCAGACCTTCTGCGGGCTGATTTCCGCCGCCTGGGCTCCGGCAGCAACGGCCAGGAAGATAAGCGCGGCCAGCAGGCCAGCTCCGTGTTTGGCATTCAGGTATCGCATCTTAAATGGCCCTCCCCAGAACTTTGCCCGCCATTGCTTCGGCAAAGGCATTGACCTGCCCCTGCAGCTCGCTGCGGGCGGTGGCGAATTGGCTTTCGATTTCCTTGAGCTGCGCGGTTTTGCCGCTTTCCACTTCACGGCGCAGACCGGCCAGCTTTTCATTGCTTTCGGCCTGGGTGGCGGTGCGCACCGCGTCGAATTCGGCCTTGGCCTTGCCGCGGGCGTCCTGCAGCTTGCGTTCAAATTCAGCCAAACGGGCCTGGCGGTTTTTTTCGAATTTTTCGATGTCGGTGTTGAGGGAGGAAATCTTTTCGCGGCGTTGCTGGAGGATCTGGCGAATGGGACGATAGAGGACGATGTTGAGGATGACCGCCAGCAACAGAATGTTGATGATGTGCAGCGGCATGGTCATGTCAATGGTGATCATATGGCTGGCTCCTCTTCAGGTCTGACGATAAAGCCCGGGGCTTTTGGGACCTCGGACCGCCCGCACCGAATCTCGTGACAAGATTGAAAAATGAATGGTCATTCACAAACAAATAGGCGTTCTAATCTATTAGAAAAACCCTGTCAATAATTTTTCCGCCCCCGCAACAAAACACTGACCGCGCTTTAAATCTCGTCAAAACACCAACATAACAAACACAAGGAGGTGGCGGTGGGCCTTTTAGGCAAGGATGACCACGATAAAAGCGAAAAAAACGCCGACCTCTTTATTTTGGTCGGCGCACCGCCAGGCCCTCCGCGGCGGCCGACCACCCGCACGGAACAGCTGTGGGGGTCATTACCGGCTGGCCGGAATCAAGGTTTGCGCTCCAGCCATCACATTTGCGCCACAATCTTGGGCACCGCCGCCAGGGCTTCGGGGATCTTTTCCGGCTGACTGCCGCCGGCCTGGGCCATGTCGGGCCGGCCGCCGCCGCTGCCCCCCACCAGTCGGGCCACCTGCTTGACGATTTCCCCGGCCCGGTAACGGGAGGTCAAATCCTTGCTTACCAGGGCCAGCAGGCCGACCTTGCCTTGCAGGTCGGCGGCCAGAACGGCGATGCCGCTGCCCATTTTGTCCCGCAGCCGGTCCCCGGCCTCGCGCAGGGTCTTGGCCGAATCAGCCTCCAGACGACAGGCCAGCACCCGGACTCCGTTGACCTCGGTCGCTTCGCTGAGGACCGCCTCATAATCAAAGCGAGCCGCCCGGGCCGCCAGTTCCGCCGCCTGGCGCTCCAGCTCTTTCTGCCGGGCCAGCAGCTTTTCCAGCCTGAGGGCCAGTTCCGCCGGCGAGGTCTTGAGCTTGGCGGCAAATTCCAGCACCTCATCTTCCAGTTCCTGGGTCCGGGCCAGAGCCACGGCCCCGCAACAGCCCTCGATCCGGCGGGTGGAGGCGGCAATGCCGCTTTCGGAAACAATCTTGAACAGGCCGATTTCTCCGGTGGCTCCCACATGGGTCCCGCCGCAGAGTTCCTTGCTGAAATCCCCCACCGCCACCACCCGGACCGTCTCCCCGTACTTTTCGCCGAAAAGGGCCGCCGCTCCACTCTGCAGGGCCTCTTCCCGCCGCAGCAGGTCCACGTTGAGGCGGGTGTTGGCCCGGATTTCCTCATTGACCAGTTGTTCCACCCGGCGGATTTCGGCCCGGCTCAAGGGGGAAAAATGGGTAAAATCGAAGCGGAGGCGCTCCGGCTCCACCAGGGAGCCCGCCTGTTTGACATGTTCTCCCAGCACCCGGCGCAGGGCGGCATGGAGGAGGTGGGTGGCGGTGTGGTTGGCGGCGATTTTCCGGCGGCGCCCCTCGGTCACCGCCAGCAGCACCTCATCGCCCGGCCGCAGCACCCCCTCGCTGACCTCCGCCTGATGGGCGATCAGATTTTCTCCGACCTTGACCGTGTTGAGAACCCTGGCCCGGCCGGCGGGCCCGCTGATTTCGCCCTGGTCGCCGACCTGGCCGCCGGCTTCGGCGTAAAAGGGGGTGGCCGCGCAAACCAGGGCCACCCTGGCGCCGCTGGCCGCCTCCTCCAGACTCTGCCCCTCTTCAGCGATCACCGCCAGCAGGGGGCCCTGGTGGCGCCGGGTGTCATAGCCGACAAATTCAGTCCGCGCCCCCTCTTGCTGCAAGGCCCGGAAACCGGGGCCCAGCTCGCCAAGCCCCCCGCCCTTCCACGATTTGCGCGACTGTTCGCGCTGACCGGCCATGGCGGCGGCAAAACCCTCCTCGTCGGCGCTGAGCCCCTCTTCCTGGGCCACGTCCTTGGCGATATCCACCGGAAAGCCGTAGGTGTCGTACAGCTTGAAAATAAACGACCCGGCGATGGTTTTTTCTCCGCCCTGCTGGAGCCGGGCGATTTCCTCGGCCAACAGGCTCAGGCCATGATCGAGGGTTTCCAGGAAACGCTCCTCTTCATGGCGCACCACCTTGACCAGCAATTCCCGGCTGTCCTCCAGATGAGGCCAGGCCTCCCTCATGGTCTCGAGTACCGTCAGGCAGACCGCCCCGAGAAAAGGCTCGGTGAGGCCCAGGGTCCGGCCGAAGCGCACAGCCCGGCGCATAATCCGGCGCAGGACATAGCCCCGGCCCTCGTTGGAAGGCAGCACCCCGTCGGCCACCAGAAAGGTGGTGGCCCGGGCGTGATCGGCGATCACCCGCAGGGCCGTGTTGGTCCGGGAGTCGGGGCCGTATTTGACTCCCGCCAGTTCACAGGCGCGGGCGATGATGGGCTGAAAGAGGTCGGAATCGTAATTGTTGTGCTTGCCCTGGGCCACGGCGGCGATCCGCTCCAGGCCCATGCCGGTGTCGATGCTGGGCTTGGGCAGGGGGTTGAGATTGCCGGCGGCGTCCCGTTCATACTGCATGAAGACCAAGTTCCAGATTTCCAGAAAGCGGTCACAGTCGCAGATCACCCCGCAATCGGGATTGTCGCAGGCAATGGCCTCGCCCTGGTCGATATGAATTTCCGAACAGGGCCCGCAGGGGCCGGTATCGCCCATGGCCCAGAAGTTGTCCTTTTCCCCCATCCGGACGATCCGGCCCGGCGGCAGACCCTCGATCTGTTCCCAGATCCGGTAGGCCTCGTCATCTTCCTCGTAAACCGAAACCCAGAGATTGGCCGGGGAAAGCCCGATTTCCCGGGTCAGAAAATCCCAGGCCAGGCGGATGGCTTCTTCCTTGAAATAATCGCCGAAGGAAAAATTGCCCAGCATCTCGAAAAAGGTATGGTGGCGGGCGGTGTAGCCGACGTTGTCGAGGTCGTTGTGCTTGCCCCCGGCCCGGACGCAGCGCTGGCAGGTCACGGCCCGGCGGTAATCGCGCTGCTCCTCGCCGGTAAAGACTTTTTTGAACTGGACCATCCCGGCGTTGGTAAAGAGCAGGGTGGGATCGTCATGGGTCACCAGGGCCGAACTGGCCACCAGGGCATGCTCCCGCTGGGCGAAGTAGTCGAGGAATTTCTGCCGGATTTCGTTGCCGTTCATGGTTTCAGTTTCAAGGTCCAGATTTCAAGATTGTCGGAGATACAGGTAAGGGGTCAAGATTGCCGGGGGGCAGGGAACCAGGGGCGGCGCACTCGTCCCGGCCTTTGGGCCCCGCCCCTTGGCCCTCTCACTCAGGGGTCGGTTTTTCCTTGGTTTCGCCAGGCATGGCCAGGCCGAAACCCAGCCGGACCTTGCGTTCGATATCATCGGCCAGCTCGGGATGCTCCTTGAGGAAGATCTTGGAATTTTCCCGGCCCTGGCCGATGCGCTCACCGTTGAAGGAATACCAGGCGCCGCTCTTGTCCACGATGTTCTGGGCCACCGCGAGATCCAGCAGATCGCCTTCCCGGGAGGAGCCTTCGCCGAAGATGATGTCGAACTCGGCAAACTTGAAGGGCGGGGCCACCTTGTTCTTGACCAGCTTAGCCTTGACCCGGTTGCCGATGACCGCGTCGCCGTCCTTGATCGCCGCCATCCGCCGGATGTCGATCCGCATCGAGCTGTAGAACTTGAGGGCATTGCCGCCGGTGGTGGTTTCGGGGTTGCCGAACATGACCCCGATCTTCATCCGGATCTGGTTGATGAAGATGATGGCGGTATTGGTCCGCTGCAGAATCCCGGCCAGCTTGCGCATGGTCTGGGACATCAGCCGGGCCTGGAGGCCGACATGGGAGTCGCCGATATTGCCGTCGATCTCCGCCTTGGGGGTCAGGGCCGCCACCGAATCGACCACGATGACGTCAACGGCGGCGCTGCGGATCAGGATTTCGGCGATTTCCAGGGCCTGTTCACCGTAGTCGGGCTGGCTGACCAGCAAATCGTCGACATTGACTCCCAGCCGTTCGGCATAGGTCACGTCGAGGGCGTGCTCGGCATCGATAAAGGCGGCGGAGCCCCCCCGGCGCTGGGCCGAGGCGATGATCTGGAGGGCCAGGGTGGTTTTGCCCGAGGATTCCGGCCCGTAAATTTCGGTAATCCGGCCGCAGGGAATGCCGCCGATGCCGGAGGCGATATCGAGGCTCAGGATACCGGTGGAAATCGCCGCCACCGCCACCCGCTCGTCGGCCCCGAGGCGCATGATCGAGCCCTTGCCGAATTGCTTCTGAATCTGAAAGATGGCGGTCTCAAGAGTTTTGCTCTTATTGTCCGCTGCCGCATTAGCCATAGTCTTCTCCTTTGTTCGATTGTTCGCCGGTACGCTCTAAACCTTGCTCGAGGTCCCTCTCCCGCGCCCCGGCGAATGGGCAAAAACCACCAAATTTATCATTGCCGCAAAGCCGCCGCCTTGCCTATCGGGCCGGAACCCCGGCCAGCAGGTGGCGGCGCAGCATATCCAGGGCCCGATGGGCGGTGATTTCCTGGATTTGCCAGCGGTTGCCGGTAAAATAGCAGGGCTCGACCAGCACTTTTTCCCCGGCCGCCAAACCGAGGTAAACCGTCCCCACCGGTTTTTCGGGACTGCCGCCGCCCGGCCCGGCAATCCCGGTGGCGGCCAGGGCCAGGTCGGAGCCGGCCACCCGCCGAATGCCGGCCGCCATTTCCCCGGCCACGGCGGCGCTCACCGCCCCGTGGGCCGCCAAGGTGGCCGGTTGGACCCCCAGCAGACTCTCCTTCAAGGCGTTGCTGTAAGCCACCACTCCCCCGTAAAAATAGGCCGATGAGCCGGGGACCCGGGTAAGGGCGGCGGCGATCAGGCCGCCGGAACAGGATTCGGCCACCGCCAGGCTCAAACCGGCGGCGGCACAGAGCCGCCCCACCACTTCTTCCAGGCTGTCCTCTTCGAGGCCGTAAATATTGGAACCAAGAAGATCCTTGATTTCGCGATCGCTCCGGGCCAGCAGGGCGTCGGCTTCGAGGGCGGTGGCGGCAGCCACCGTCAGGCTGACCTGGACTTCGGGAAAAACCGGATAATAGCCGATTTTGACCCGGGCGTCACGGCCTTCCAGTTCGGCCAGGCGCTGATTGATCTCGGCCTCGGCCAGACCGCTGACCCGATAAATCCGCTGGCGCACCCGGCGGACCGGCTTGCCGTCCCAGACCGCCAGCCGCGGCAACACCGCCTTTAATAGCAGCTCCCGCATTTCGTGGGGCACCCCGGGTAGAAAAAAAACCGGCTTGCCCTGATGGACCAGGAAGTAACCGGCACTGCGGGCCTCGGAGTGGAGCGAGTGGGCCCCGTCGGGCAGCCAGGCCAGTTTTTCCAGGGAAGAACGGGCCTGGGGCGACAGGTGGTGGCTGTTGGCCTTTATTTTGCGGAGAATTTCCGGGTAAAAAGTGGGGGGCCGCCCCAGGGCCGCAGTCACCGCCTCGTTGGTCAAATCATCGCTGGTGGTTCCCAACCCTCCGGTGACGATGACGAAATCGGAGCGCTCCAGGGCCCGCAGCAGGGTTTCACTGATCAGGGCCTGATCATCGCCGATGGTGGTCAACACCGCGACTTCATAGCCGGCGGCAAAAAGCCGGGCGGCGGCAAAATAGCTGGTGGAATTGAGAATCCGACCCGAGGTAAGTTCGTCCCCGATGGCAATAATTTCACCCCGCATGACCGGCCTCCCTCTTGTCCAGGGGCACGGCCCAAACCGCCTCTCCGCGGATTTTCGCCAGCCGTACCGGCACGATTTGATTGATCAGGGCCGCCGGGGCATCCAGCAGCACCGGAATATAGTTTTCGCTGAACCCCCGCAACAAACCCCCGCTTTTAGCGCCTCCCTCGACCAGAACCTGGCGGACGCTGCCCAGCTGGCGCCGGTAAAACTCCTGCCGCTTTTGCCGGTCCAGCCGCCGCAGCCGGGCCGTGCGCTCATCCTTGATCCGGCCCGACACCTGCTGGGGCAGGTCCGCGGCCCGGGTGCCGGGCCGGCGGGAATAGGGGAAAACATGCAGGTAGCTGATGGGCAGGTCCGCCAGCAGCTCGTAGGTGTTCCGGAAGGCGGTTTCATCCTCGCCGGGGAAACCGGCCAGCACGTCGACGCCGATGGCGGCATCGGGCAGGGCCGCCAGGCAGCGCCGGATGACGCCGGCGAAATCGGCCGAGCGATAGGGGCGGTTCATGGCCCGCAGAATCCGGTCATCGCCGCTCTGCAGAGGGATATGGAGATGGGGCAGCAGGCTCTCCTGCCCGGCCAGCAGCTCGAGCAGCTCCGGCCCGATCTCACTGGGCTCCAGCGAACTGATCCGGTAGCGCAGGGGGAAGCCACGGGCCAGCAGCAGCTTGAGCAGTTCCACCAGGGAAAGGGCGGGGGCCAGATCCAGGCCGTAATGCCCCAGGTGAATACCGGTGAGCACCACCTCGCGGAAGCCCTGGGCCGCGAAAATTTCCGCCTGGGCCAGCACCCGCTCCGGCTCGACGCTGCGGCTGGGGCCCCGGCTGAGGGGCACGATGCAGTAGGAGCAGCCCTGGCTGCAGCCGTCCTGAATCTTGAGCACCGCCCGGGTCCGCCGCTCGAAACGGGTGACGGTCAGGGGAGCGACCCGGTTGCAGGCGCCGATCTCACCCAGGTAGCTTGCCCCGGCGGCCGCCGGCCCGCGCACAACCTCCTCCACCACCCGCTCCTTGCAGCAATTGCCGACGATGGTCAGGGGCCGGTCGGTCAGCCGGCCGATTTCCTCGGCGGCCACCTGGGCGTAGCAGCCGGTGACTACCAGACGGGCCCCGGGATTTTTGGCCGCCCGGCGGATCAATTGCCGGGACTGGGCCCCGGCCTTGGCGGTCACGGCGCAGGTGTTGATGACGTAAACCTCGGCGACGGCGGAGAAAGGGACGATCTCCACCCCAGCGGACTCGGCCAAATCGGAAATAAAGGCCGCCGATTCGTACTGGTTGACCTTGCAACCCAGGGTGGTCACCGCCACCCGTTTTTTGTCTTTTGCCTCATGCGCAGCCATGGCCATGGGAATAACCGTTTCAGGCTTCATTTGCAACGCAAAAGCAAGAGCCGAACCGGTCGGCCGGCCTAGCCCCGATCCGGTCAGACCGGGGCGGGCCGGCTCTCCGGGGTTAAATTATAGCCCGGCGACCGGCCAAGCCAAGTTAACCCCAGTTTTACAACAGATTTACAATTGATGTGGTATAAAACGTTACAGGCCGCAAAAGCTTTAGCAGAAGATGATCACGACTTTTTACCGCTCTACCTGTGTGCTAGTTTATGGCCGGTTTCAAACTCCAGCCAGGCAACAACCCTTTATATCCGTGTCGGCAACGAGTGGTTGCCCATCAGATCAAAGCAAGGACAGGGAGGAAAACGATGGTCAAGAAAATCTTTTTACCCGGCTTGATGGCAATCGGCCTGGCCGCGGCGGTGGGACTGCAGGCCCCGGCTCCGGCCCATGGTTTCGCCAACAGCGCCCCCAGCTTCGCCTGCATGAGCTGCCACCCCGGCCCCATGGCCACCGACATGGTCAGCCTGGGCAACCTGCCGGCCAACTACCGGCCCGGCCAAACCTACAACCTGACCCTCACCTTGCAGAGCGACCTGGAAAGCCTCGGCGAACAGCAGGGCGGCTTTGCCCTCCAGGTTTCCGCCGGCGAACTGCTGGTCAGCGATCAAACCAACACCCAGATCAGCGACGGCATCCTGACCCACACCCTGGAAGGCTCCCAGCTGCGGACCTGGGACTTTGCTTGGCAGGCGCCGGGCACCGCCCCCGCCGGCCGGCAATCCGGGCGCAAGGCCGAACCCGGCCCCAACGTCACTATCACGGTGATGGGCGTGGCTGCCAACGGTGATTATTCCTCGGTGGGAGACGAGATCGGCGCCGCCAGCTTCACCGTGCAATCCGAACGTTGACCGGGGGCAGGGGCAAGGGCCGGCAGCAGGGGCGGCCCCGGGTAGCGGCCGCCCCCATTACGCAATCCGCGCCTTTGTCCCTGGAACCTTGAGCCTTAGTCCTACGACCAGCCAAAAAATGCGGAGGATGTCATCATGCAAGTCAGCAGAAGAGATTTTCTCAGGGCCAGCGCCATTGCCGCCGCCGCCACCGCCGCCGGGGTCAAGTTCGATCCCGCCCTGGCCGTGGCCGCGACCACGGTCAAGACCTTCCCGGTGGGCCAGTGCCGCTACTGCGCGGTGGGCTGCACCATCGTCGCCGACGCCGAGGTCGATGGCGCCGGCAAGGTAAGCAAAATCGTCGCCATCAAGGGCGACCTCAAAAGCACGGTCAACCGCGGGGTACTCTGCACCAAGGGCTTTTACCTGCACCGGGCCATTGAGTATAAAGATCGCCCCAAAGGAGCCCTGGTCCGCAAGGAGTGGATCAACCCCGCCACCGGCAAGCCCGACCTGGTCAACTCCCCCCGGGTCCGGGACGGCATCACCACCAAGGATCCCAAGGGCCTCCAGCCGACCGAAGTGGATCTGAAGGAAAACTTCACCCTGGTTCCCTGGGAGGACGCCATCGAATTCGTGGCCGGCGCCGTGGAAAAAACCGTCAAGGAGAACGGCAAACACAGCGTGGCCTACTACGGCAGCGGCCAGTTGGGCACCGAGGAAACCCACGTGATGAACAAGACCTTCAAGGGGGGCGGCATGCTGGCCAACAACGCCCTGGAAGGCCAACCCCGGACCTGCATGGCCTCGGCGGTGGTGGGCTATCTTTACACCTTCGGCAAAGACGAGCCCTACGGCAGCTATGACGATCTCGATGTGCCCGATCCCGATTACGGCAAGCACGCCGACACCTTTTTCCTGATCGGCAGCAACACCGCCGAGGCCCACCCGATCCCCTTCAACCGGATCGCGGCGGTCAAGGCCAAAAACCCGGACAAGGTCAAGGTGATCCTGGCCGACCCGCGCAAAACCCGGTCCGGCACCATCGCCGATCTCTGGCTGCCCTTTGCCACCGGCCGCGACCTGGCCCTGCTCAATTCCATGGCCTACGTAATCAGCCACGAGCTGGACAAGGCCGAGTACGATGCCGAAGAAGGCACGGTCAGCGCCGACTGGAAGTACCTCGACCGCAAGTTCATCGAGCGCCACGCCAACTTCGGGATTCACGAGGACACCAAGAAGACCTGGGTCAAAACCGAATACGGCGGCATCCGGGGCACCACCCACGACATGAGCCATTCCATGGGGCTGAAGCGGGCGGTCTATCCCGACCTGAAAAAGCAATACGAATCGGAAGACGAGGTTATCAAGGACCTTTACAAGGGCTTTGCCATCTTCCTGGAATTCCTCTCCGATTACAACCCCGACCAGGTCGCCGACATCATCTTCGAGGGCGAATCGCCCCTGCTTTACGACCGGGCGGCCCGGACCTGGAAGAAGATCAGCGGGCCCGAGGCGATCCGTCTTGCCGCCCAGTGGTTCGCCGAGGGCCTGACCACCTCGATCTGGTGCATGGGGGTCAACCAGAAGGTTCAGGGCACCTGGACCAACGCTTCCCTGCACATGCTCAACCTGATTACCGGCAAGGTTTCCAAGCCGGGCCGCCACTCCTTCAGCTTCACCGGCCAGCCCAACGCCTGCGGCGGCATCCGGGCGCCGGGGGCCCTCTGTCACGCCCTGCCCTACGGCCGGGTGGTGGCCAACCCCATCCACCGGGGCCAGGTGGAGAAAATCTGGCAGGATCGGGCCGCGGCCTATCTCAAGAAACGGGGAGCCGACGCCGAACTGATCCAGAGCGAAACCGCCAAAATCAAGATTCATCCCCAGCCCGGGCCCCATACCCAGGAGATGTTCCGCCGCCTGGCCGCCGGCCAGATCAAGGTCCAGTTCATCGCCTGCGTCAATCCCGGTCAGTCGCTGGCCTACTCCTGGCCCTACCGGCTGGCCATGGGGGCGGCCGAACAGGGCAGCAGCTGGCCGCTCACCGTCACCATGGAGTCCTTTCCCACCGCCACCACCACCATTTCCGACGTGGTGCTGGGGGCCTCGAGCTGGTACGAGAAGGAATTTATCTTCGGCAACCTGGAGCGGCGCTACCAGATCATCAAGCAGGTGATCGAGCCCTACGGCGACACCATGGCCGACCACACCATCTTCGCCTGCCTGGTGCGGCGGCTGGAGGAGAAAGGACTGGTGCCCCAGGGGCATGTTTCCCAATTCTGGCCCGAAAAATACGACGGGCCCGACTGGCTGCCGAAAACGGTGGCCGCCGCTAAAACCAAGGAATGGAACCGGGAATTTTCCGCCAATATCTGGGAGGAGCTGCAGGCTCTTTCCGGCGGCACCGGCTATAACTTCACCGGCATGAACCGCGACATCCTGCTGGAGCGCAATCACGGCTACCGGATCCCCTTCCCCGCCGACGTCCATACCGACCCGGTGATGAAGGCCCGCTACGACAAGTACGAATCCCGGATCGTTTACGCCTATCCCTACGATACCATGATCGAACGGGCCACCAACGCCTACCTGGGCAACATGAAGGCGATCAATCCGGTTTACGGCGCCTGGCTGGAGAAAAATCTCGCCGCCATGCAGGCCGACACCGACTATCACAAGGCCCAGGCGATCCCCGAGGGCTGGTACGCCAGCTTCTACAACTCCAACGCCTTCATCAACGGCTTTCTCGATCATCCCGAAGGCCGCAAGGTGCCGGGTTTCGACGGCCGGGCCATCATCTGGGCCAACCCCTGGTGGGCCTGCCGGTTCGACGGCAAGAAATTCGCCAAATACCAGACCGTCGAGGTGGTGGAACGGAAGTTCAATGCGGCCAAGGTGGATGAATCCAGCGTCAACCCCTTCGATGTCACCAGCACATACACGGTGAAAGTGGTGGGTGACCCCAACAAGGACGTCAAGGCGCTCAAGAGCATCGTCTTCAGCCCGGCCGATATCCAGAATCACAAGGAAGAGTTCATCAGGGAAGACGGTTCGCGGCTGGTGATGTACGACACCACCGGCTACGCCTATGGCGCCTGTACCGGCCGGGTGGTGGAACACTGGCATACCGGCAGCATGACCACCCGGGTGACCGAACTGGCCCGGGCGGTGCCGGGGGCTTACGTGGAGTTGAACTCCGAGTTGGCGGCCAAACTGGGCATCCGCGAGGGTGATGCGGTGATCGTCGAGTCCCGCCGGGGCCGGATCGAGTTGCCGGCCAAGGTCCTGGATGTCGCCCGGGCCACCGGCGGACCCCGCCACGACTACGTCTTCATCCCCTGGTTCGACGAGTACAAGCTGGTCAACATGATCATGAACGAGCATTTTGATCCGTTGAGCTTCCAAATGGACTACAAGATGTTCTCGGCCAAAATCTACAAGGGGACGATCCGGGCCCAGAGGCAGGCCGAGCCCGGCCCCATCATTGCGTAAAACTGGCGGCAGCACCGCATCTTGGGGCGATCGGATTGGCTTGCGTAGCGTTGCTACGCGGCGCCGATCCGCTTGCCCCAACCTGCGGCACTGCCGCCAGTTTTACTGGCCGGGGTGGGTATTAGATTTTTGAGGTTTTTCGTTTGCTGGTTCTCTCCGGGCAGGCGGGTAGATTTGCTTCCAGGGACCTTACCCGCCTGCTTTTTTGAAGCGGTTCTGCTTTTAAGGTTCATGGCATGGGTTTGAATCGACGTGCGTTTCTTAAGGTGGCGGCGGCGGCCGGGGCGGCGGGAATCGCCGGCGGCGGCGGACTTCTGCTGCGGGAAGATGCCCGGCGGCGCCAGGCCGCCGCGGCGGAGGCCCATCTCGCCCCTTTACGCGAAATCAGCCAGCCCGGCCTGGTCCGACCGCCGGGCGCTCTGCCGGGCAAGGCTTTCCGGGCCAGTTGCAGCGGTTGCGGCGCCTGCCTCAATGTCTGCCACACCATGGGCTACGATGCCATCGCCATGGCCGGTCCCCGCCGAGGCACCGCCGCCGCCACCCCTTATATCAAGGATATGCGGGATTTTCCCTGCACCCTCTGCATGGAATGCCCCGGCCAGTGTCCCACTGGAGCCCTGCGGGAGGTGGCCAAGCCGGAGGTCAAAATGGGCATCGCCCTGATCGACCTCAAGCTCTGCTTCGGCTGGAACGGCGATGTCTGCCTTTCCTGCAGCAAGGCCTGCCCCCTGGGGGCCTCGGTTTTTGATTTCTATTACGGCCCTTGGGGCAATCAGCCCTACATCAACGAAAAATGCGTGGGTTGCGGCCTCTGCGTCAAGTACTGTCCCCTGGGGGGCTCGGCGGTGAAGGTGGTGACCCCGGAGATCTACGCCGACCTGGCGGAGGACTATCGCGCCGAAGTGGAACACCTGCTCCACATCTCCGGCGAGGAGCGCTACGAGCTGGTTTATGGCCGCAATCTCCCCGAAATAATGGCCCGCGAAAGGTTGGTGGAGCGTGAGTACCGCTAAGGACCCAGGCACAAAGTCCCCCGGCCGGGCCATCCCCTGGACCCTGCTGCGCCGCCTGGTGATGCTGGCCATTCTCGGCCTGTTCATGCTCCAGTACTTCGAGGTCAAGCTGCTGGTGGGCAGCCTCACCGGCTCCACCCTGCTGGGCCAGGTCAAGCTGCTGGACGTTTTTGCCTTTATCGAAATCTCGGCGGCGGCCAAGGGCGTCAGCCTGATCATGCTCACCGCGGTGCTGCCGGTGGCCCTGCTCTACCTGGTGCTGGGCCGGGCCTTCTGCGGCTGGGTCTGTCCCATGGACCTCCTTTTTTCCCTGGTGGACAAGCTCCGGCCGGGGGATAAACCGGCGCAGCCGCCGCTCAGGCCCCAAGCCGGCTACTGGCTGGCCGGCGGCCTGCTGCTGGCGGCCCTGGTTACCAGTCTGCCCCTTTTCACCAATTACCTCTCCCATTTGACCAACATCTTCCGGACCATCGCCGGAGGCGTTTTCCTGGCCGCCGACCTGCCGGTGGAACCGGCGGTGATCGCCTGGTCACTGCTGACCCTGCTGGCCCTGTTGATCCTGCAGTATTTTTATCCCCGCTTCTGGTGCCGGGTGCTCTGCCCGGTGGGCAAGACCTACGGCCTGTTCAACCAGGTCAGCCTGCTCAAGCTCCGCTTCAACCGGGGCGATTGCGAAGGTTGCGAACTCTGCGAGCATAAATGTTACATGGGGGTTAAAATCGTCCGCAACCTCGACCAGGGCAAGCTGCGCGACCCCAACTGCATCTACTGCGGACGTTGCGTCGAGGGCTGCCGCCACAAGGGTCGCCTGATCAGGATGAGCCTGAAATAAGCGGCCGGCGCCCTAAACCGCCAACCCGCTGAAGCGTTGGCGGACAACAACCCGGCCGGAGCCGCCAAGTAAAAGACCCAAAGGAGATAACCATGCTGGTAGCCAGCGGATACGTGGAAGTAAACGAAGAAAGCGATCTCGACGAAGTTAAAGCCGCCCTGGCAACCGCCGCCATCGAAGTCACCGAGGCCCTGGACGAAAAAATCGTCTTCCTGATCGAGCGCGACCAGGCCAAGGAAGTAAAGGCCGCCCTCGATCACCTCAAGGATATCCCGGGGGTCCGCACGGTCTACCTGGCCTACTACAGCCTGGAATGCAGCGACGAGGAGAAGGACCAGTTGCTGGCCTGAACAGCCGGCCAGGTTCAGCGGGGCGGTTTGTCCCGATCCGCCGGGGCCTTCCCGGGGCTGGTTGCCGTCTCGGGGCTCTCTTTCTCGAGCAGGAATACCGGCAGGGAAAGATTCCAATGCAGGGCGGCGAGCCGGATGAACAGGGTAGTCAGAATCGCGGCCGTGATGGCCAGGGAACTGGGCAGTTGGAGGTGTACCAGCAGGGCCAGCAGGACGGCCCCGCAGAGACTGGCCGAGGCGTAAATCTCCTGGCGCAGGATCAGCGGAATCTCCCCGGCCAGCAGATCGCGGATAATCCCGCCCACTACCCCGGTGGCAACGCCCATGACGATGGCGATGCTGTAAACGTTGGTTATCTGGTAACCCTTCTGGAACCCGATGATGGTGAATATCGCCAGTCCGAGGGCATCGGCATACATCAGAACCGGTGCCGAAGGTTTGCGAAAGCGGGCCAGCAGGAAGGTGGCGATGGCCGCCAGCGAGGCCACCGCCAGATACCTGGTTTCCCCAACCCAGAAAACCGGGTGGCTACCCAGGATCACGTCCCGCAAGGTGCCGCCCCCCAGCGCGGTGACGCAGCCCAGCACCACCACCCCGAAAACATCCATCCGCTTGCGGCCGGCCGCCAGCGCGCCGGTGATCGCGAAGGTCGCCGTACCGATCAGGTCAAGAATGTAAATCATCAGCTCCATGGCGCTGCCTTAAAGGAAAAGTTGATCAGCCCGCCCGAGCCGGAATGACGCCGGCCAGGTGACAGGGTTTAAAGCTTTTTTCAAGGGATGGCCCCGGTATGCCGGAGAATTCTGATGGGCCGGTAGCCCAGGGTCACCGTAATATCGGCGGGGGCGGGCCGGGGCGGATCACCGACGTGGGGTCGGCCCTGATGATCGAAAAAAACGGCCCTGAAGTCTGCGCTGAAATTCAGCAGATCCGCCGTTACCTGAAGCTGCTCCTCGCCGGGCAGCGGCCGGGGGTGATGATTGGCAGCGGGCTCAAGCACCAACAACTGGTAACGCTGGCCGTCGCGGCTGATCCCCCAGAACCGCGTCTGCTCGGCCCCTTGGGCCTCCATGGCCAACATCCGGGCATAGCGCAAGTGGTTTTTCAGCTTGGCGACCTGGGTGTTGTATTGGGGGTCGGTGCCGCCCAGCCGGCTGATGGCCACCGCCGCGAAGAGGACCAGCATAACCAGGATCGCCAAGATATTGGTCAGGGCGAAACCGCGGCCTGCTGCTGATTTTTTACCCATTTAAACAGTACTCCCGGTTACGGATGTCAGGACCAGTCCCACCCGGCCGCAAAACTTGCATCCTGGCCCCAAGCCCCTGCCCTCGCCCTGCCCTCGAATGATGCGGGACTCCTAATAGTCCGGCAGGATTTCGCCCCCGGCCAGCAATTGATCATCCCGGTAGAGGGCGGCGTACTGGCCTGGGGCGGGGGCCCGCTGGGGCTGATCGAAAATCAGGGTAAAGGTGCCGTCGGGGACGGCTTCAACCAGGGCCGGGGCCGGCTGGTGGCGATGGCGCAGTTGGACGAGCAAGCGGGTCGGCAAAGGCGGCGGCGCTTCGACCAGCCAGTTGAGATCGGCCAGCCTGATGACCTTGCGCAGCAGATCCTCCGGTTTGCCCACCACCACCCGGTTGTTGGCCGCGTCCAGGGCCACCACGTAATAGGGGCTGGCATCGGGGATCCCCAGGCCCCGGCGCTGGCCCACGGTATAGCGATGAATCCCCTGGTGGCGGCCCAGTTCCCGGCCGGCCACGCTGACAATCCGGCCCGATGCCGCCTGACCGGTAGGGAGCCGGGCGGCCAGGAAATCAGCCACCGTCTGCTCCCCCATGAAACAGACATCCTGGCTTTCCGCCCCGTGGCGGCCGCTCAGGCCCAGGGTGGCGGCCAATTCATAGACCTCGCTCTTGCGCTTTTCGCCCAAGGGGAACAAAATCCGACTTAAATTGGCCGCCGGCAAGCGGCAGAGGAAATAGGACTGGTCCTTGCGGGGATCCAGTCCCCGGCGCAGGGCCATACCGCCCCGGCCAGCGGGGGTAAGGCGGACGTAATGGCCGGTGGCGAGAAAATCTGCCTGCCGGGCCAGCATGGTTTCCAGCAGCAGGCCGAATTTGATCAGGCGATTGCAAAAAACGCAGGGGTTGGGGGTCAGGCCGGCGAAATAGGCCTCAATAAAGGGCTGCAAAACCTTTTCCCGGAAGGGTCCGGCCAGATCCAGCACCGTCAACTCGATGCCCAGGTGGGCGGCCACCGCCACTGCCCGCTGCTGGTGCTGGTCCACCTCCGGCTGGGCCAGGCGCATGAAAACCCCCCGCACCTCGGCCCCGGCCCGGAGCAGCAGGGCGGCGGTCACCGAACTGTCCACCCCGCCGCTCATGGCAACGGCGATCCGTTTCTGGTATAAGGATGAATTGAGCGGCGTCATGGCCGGCACTTTACCAAACTCGACTCCAACTGGCAAAAAAGATGACCATGCTCCCCCCACCGGCAAACCATAGCCCCCGGCCGGAACTGCTGGCCCCGGCCGGCAACCGGGAAAAACTGGCCGTGGCGGTCCATTACGGGGCTGATGCCGTTTACCTGGGCGGCAGCCGCTACAGCCTGCGGGCCCATGCCGGCAACTTCAGCGATGCAGAGCTGCCGGAAGCGTTAGCTTTTGCCCATGGAGCGGGGGTGCGGGTTTACGTGGCGGTCAACATTTTCGCCCACCAGGGCGATCTCACCGGCCTGGCTGATTATCTCTGTTTCTTGCGGGATCTCAAGGTGGACGGGCTTATTATCGCCGACCCCGGAATTCTCGCGGTGGCCCGGCGGACGGTGCCGGAACTGCCCATCCATCTCAGCACCCAGGCCAATGTCACCAACCCGGAGAGCGCCGCCTTCTGGGAGGCCCAGGGGGTCAGCCGGATCAACCCGGCCCGGGAACTTTCCCTGGCCGAGATCGCCGGTCTGCGGCAGCGGGTGCAGGCCGAGCTGGAAATTTTCGTCCACGGGGCGGTTTGCATTTCCTATTCCGGCCGCTGTTTTCTGAGCCTCTATCTTACCGGTCGGGATGCCAACCAGGGCGACTGCGCCCACCCCTGCCGCTATCTTTACCGGCTGGAGGAGGAAAAACGGCCCGGCCGCTTCTTCCCCATCGAGGAGGACCGGCGGGGCAGCTATATTTTCAACGCCAAGGATCTCTGCCTGCTCAACCGCCTGCCCGAGCTGGTCCGGGCCGGCGCCGACGCCCTGAAGATCGAAGGCCGGATGAAAAGCCTTTTCTACGTGGGCACGGTGGTCCGGCTTTACCGGGCGGCCCTGGATTTCTGGGGGGAACGGGGCCTGGACGCCCCCCTGCCCCCGGAATTTGCCGCCGAACTGGCCAAAATCGGCGGCCGCGGTCAGAGCGAAAATTTTCTCGACACCTCCCCGGGAACCGAGGACATGCTTTATCATGGCATAGTGGCCAACCCCGACTGGACTCCGGCCGCCATCGTCCGCCAGGCCGGCCCCGCCCCCCTGGTGGAGGCCCGCAACCCCTTTCAGCGGGGCGACACCATCGAATACCTGGACCAGGGGCTGCGCAACATCCCCTGCCGGGTCCTGGCCATCCACGACCAGCAGGGGGTTGCGCTGGAACGGGCCAACCCCAACAGCCTGCTCAGGCTCACCCTCGATCACCCCGGGGCTTATCGGTGCCATGGTTTGTTCCGCCAGCAAAAGCGGCCCCCGGCAACAAAAAAATAAGCGCAGCGGATGCCGGGCCGGAATAGCCGGTCATCCTGGCTCAATTAATTTATGCCGACCACAGTTAGCCCGGGGAAAAACCTCCAGCTCCCGTTTTCCCTCGCTAACCCCTGGGTTCTCGGAGCTCACTGTGGTAAAAATTAGTTGAACCAACCGCCACCAGCCCCCTTTTTGCCTTTTGGTTGCGAGTTAAAAGGCCCCAAACCAAAAGTCGGAGATCTCATGAACAGCAGCTGCCGACAACCTGCTCAAAAACGCCGGTCATCCTCTCCCCTTTGTCCCGCCACCATCTTTTGGCTGCTGCTCTGCTGCGGTCTTAATCTCCTGCTGGCCGCCCCCGGCCGGGCCGCCGAGCGCGACCTGCTCCATTACGAAATTCTGGTCAGCCTGGAGCCGGACCAGCGGCGCCTGCAGGCCCAGACGGCGATCACCGTGCCGGCCGATTACCCCCGCCGTTTCACCCTGGCCCTCCACCCGGGCCTTGAGCCCAGGGCCGGCAGCCCGGAAATCGAACTGGTCGCGGCAACCGATGGCCCCGGGCCCGCGGAGTCCCGCGGTCTGGAACTGTTCACCGTAACCTTGCCGCCGGAGGTCAACACCTTTGTCATCCTTTACGGCGGCGAAATCCATCATCCCCTGGGCTTTGCCGGCCAGGACTACGCCCGGGGCGTGCAACATACCCCGGGCCGGATCGACCCCGAGGGCATTTATCTCGGCCCGGCCGCCTTCTGGTACCCCCGGCCGCTCCAGCGCCCCCATTTCCTCAGCTTCCGCCTCCGGACCCAACTGCCCGAGGGCTGGACGGCGGTGAGCCAGGGCCGCCGCCATGCTCCGCGCCCGGAAGCGCAGGGTAATGAAGTGGTCTGGGAGGAGATCAACCCCCAGGAGGGCATTTTCCTGGTGGCCGACCGCTACACGGTCTATGAAGACCGAGCCGACGACATCGCCACCATGGCCTTTCTCCGCCGACCCGACGAGGAGCTGGCCCGGCGCTACCTGGATGCCACCGCCACCTACCTGGCCTGGTACGACGAAATGATCGGGCCTTACCCTTACGCCAAGTTCGCCCTGGTGGAAAACGCCTGGGAATCGGGCTTCGGGATGCCCTCCTTCACCCTGCTGGGATCCCGGGTAATCCGCCTGCCCTTTATTCTCCACTCCTCCTATCCCCATGAAATCCTCCACAACTGGTGGGGTAACGGGGTCTACACCGACTATGCCTCCGGCAACTGGAGCGAGGGTCTGACCGCCTATCTGGCCGATCACCTGCTGATGGTCGACCAGGGCCGGGGGGCCGAATACCGCCGCGGGGTTCTGCAGAAATACGCCGATTACGCCGCCGGGGGCCGCGATTTTCCCTTGCGGGAATTCACCGCCCGCCACAGCCCCGCCGGCGAGGCGGTGGGCTACGGCAAGGGCTTGATGTTTTTCCACATGCTGAACCAACGCCTGGGCGAGGAGGCTTTTCTCGTCAGCCTGAATGTTTTCTACCGGGACCACCTTTTCCGGGTCGCCTCATTCGACGACCTGCGGCAAAGCTTCGAGCAAACCACCCTGCTGGACCTGGAAGATTTTTTCCGCCATTGGCTGGAACGGGATGGCGCCCCCGAGCTGACCATGGACGAGGTGGCAGTGGTTCCGGAAAACGACGGCTGGCTGCTCAAGGCCACCTTCCGCCAGGAGCAGGCAGCCCCGCCCTACCCGGTGCAACTGCCCCTGGAGATATGGCTGGCCGGCGAACAGGAGCCCCGGCTTTTCCGGGTGCCGATGCGAGGGCGCCAGCTCCGCTGGCAGGCCGCCTTTGACCAAAAACCGCAACGCTTGGCCCTGGACCCCCATTTCGACCTTTTCCGCCTGCTCGACCGCCGCGAAATACCCCCCGCCTTCTCCCGTCTTTTCGGGCTGGAAGGAAACTTGCTGGTGATTCTGCCCGGCCGGGAGGAAAAGCTGCTGGATGGTTACCGGGAACTGGCCGCGGCCCTGGGCCGTTTTGGCACGGCGGGGGTGGAAATCATCAGCGACCAGGAGTTGACGGAGCTGCCCGCCGACCGGGCGGTAATTTTGCTGGGCTGGGAAAACCGCTTCCGGGCGCAACTGGAAAATGTCCTGCCCGCACTCGATGCCGCTTTTCTGGCCGAAGGCAGCGTCCTCCAGATCGCGGACCAGGTACTTTCCCGGGCCGGCCACGCCTTCGCCCTGGCCTTGGCCAGCCCGGTCCAGCCCGACCTGCCGCTGGGCTGGATCGCCGTCGACACTCCAGCCATGCTGCCCGGCCTGATCCGCCGGCTGCCCCACTATCACCGCTACGGGGCCTTGGTTTTCCAGGGCAAGAAAACAGAAAACATCCTCAGCCACCAGTGGCCGACCCCGCATTCTCCGCTCCACGTCGACCTGGGCGGGGCCAACTGATCCTCTGGCCACCCGCGGCGGCGAATCCGGCCGCCCTTCCGGCGGGGCCTTGGCCAGGA
>NZ_JBIPKI010000031.1:0-30313 GCF_044068515.1 Desulfurivibrio nitratireducens | reverse complement strand
GAATCTCGGCGTGATGCTGGTGCCGGTAGGCGATCAGGCCACGCTCGGCCCGGATCCGCAGGGTTTCGATCCCAAAGGAGAGATCATGGGCCAGCTCCCCGGCGGCGGCGAGGCCCGGATAGCCCGGTTCAGTTGTTTTCGCCATGGGTCAGATCCCCCCGTTTAAACTCCGTTTCCCTGTTATCCCCGGCACCACCCTCCCCGGCGCTCTCCTCCCCGCGACCGGAAGCCCGATCTTCATCGGCCAGGTGCAGGAGCCGGGGCTGGATATCGAGAACTTCCGGGTCTTCCAGTTCCCGGTCCAGGGCGGGATCAAGCTCCTTGAGCTTGCGGGCCGTTACCAGCACCCGGCTTTCCAGGGATCCCACCGCCTTGTTGTAGGACTCCACCGCCCCGGCCAGACCCCGCCGGACCGCGTGAAAATGGGCGGCCAGCACGCAAAGGCGGTCATAAAGGGTCCGGCCCAATTCGCCGATCCGGTGGGCATGCTCGGCGATTTTTTCCTGGCGCCAACCGTAGGAAACGGCCCGCAACAGGGCGATCAGGGTGGTGGGGGTGGCCAGGATAACCCGCTGGGCAACCCCGAATTCGATCAGTTCGGGATCCTGTTCCAGGGCGGCGCTGAAAAAATTCTCGCCGGGCAGAAAGAGGACCACGAACTCGGGGCTGGGCTGAAACTGCTCCCAGTAGGACTTGGAGGAAAGCTGGCCCAGGTGGGTCCGGATCTGGCGGGCGTGTTCGGCCATTTTCCGCCGACGGGTTTCCTCATCTTCCGCCTCCAGGGCTTCAAGATAGGCGGAAAGGGCGGCCTTGGAGTCGACCACGATATGCTTGTGATTGGGCAGCTTGATCAACAGATCGGGGCGCAAACGACCGTTGGCGCCCTGGACCGACTCCTGTTCAATGAAGTCGCAATACTCCACCATCCCGGCCATTTCCACCACCCGCCGCAACTGGATCTCGCCCCAGCGCCCCCGCACGTTGGGGGTCCGCAGGGCCCGGACCAGGTTGGCGGTCTCCCCCTGGAGCCGGGCCTGGCTGGTGGCCAGGGCCTTCACTTGTTCGCTGAGGCCGGCGTAGGCGTCGATCCGCTCCTTTTCCACCTGACGCAACTGGTCGTCAACCTTGGCCAGGGATTCCCGCAAGGGCTGGACCATTTCCTGGATGGCCTGGCGGCGCTGCTCCAGGTCGCCGGTGGCTTTTTCCTGGAGACGACCAAAGGCCGACTTGGCCAGATCGAGGAACGACCGGCTGTTCTGCTGAAAAATATCACTGGAAAGGGCCTTGAAGGTGGCGGCCAGTTCCTGGCGCGCTGCAAGCAGCAGGGCCTGCTTCTCGACGGTGACCTGGCGTTCCCCGGCCAGGCTGGCACCCAACTCGGCCACCTTGCCGGTCAGGAGACTGTTGGCCTCCTGCAGCCGGGCAATTTTGTCGCGCAACCGGGCGATTTCGGCCTGGGCTTCATTAAGGCGGAAATCCCGCCCGGCCAACCGCTCCTCCCAGAGGTTCTGGTCGGCCAGGCGCTGTTGGCGGGCCTCCTCCGCCAGCCGGGCCGCCAGCACCTCCTCGCGCCGCAGCGCCTGTTGCCGCCAGGAAAACCAGCTGGCCGCCCCGCCGAGCAGGATTCCGCCGAAAACGCCCGCCAGGATATAAACCAATGAAGACATAGGATTTTCCCACAGATCAATGGACCGGTAAACACCCCCCGCAAGTCGAAAACATCCTACCATAAAAGCGGAGAACAGGGACACCGTATTGACTTTTGCCGCCAAAAACGGCAGATTAATCCCCCAGGGTTCGCAACCGCCGGACCTCTTAGCAAGGAACAGAGTCAAAATTAATATTCATAATACTTATCAGGGAGTAAAACATGCTTAAAGACGGTGAAAAAGGCGCGGTACTGCAACGCGACAAAAAAAGTTACGCCATTGTCCCCCATCTGCCCCTGGGCTTGATCACCCCCCAGCAGCTGCGGAAGATTGCCGACGTGGCGGAAAAATACCAGAGCGCCGCCATCAAGGTCACCAGCGCGGCCCGGATCGCCATTGTCGGCCTCAAAGAAGAGGAAATTGACCAGGCCTGGCGCGATCTCGACATGACTCCCGGCGCGGCGGTGGGCCTTTGCGTGCGCAGCATCAAAACCTGTCCCGGCAACACCCTCTGCCGCCTGGGTCAGCAGAATTCCATGGGCCTGGCCGGCGAACTGGACCGGCGCTATCATGGCTACGAACTGCCGGGCAAGGTCAAGATCGGGGTTTCCGGCTGCCCCAACCAGTGCGGGGAGAGTTCGGTCAAGGATATCGGCTTTGTCGGCAAGGCCAAGGGCTGGACCATCGTGGTCGGAGGCAACGCCGCCTCCCGGCCCCGCCTGGCCGAACCGCTGATCGCCGATGTGGATGAAGCCCAGGCCCTGGCAATAACCGCCGCCATCATCGATTACTTTGCCAAAGCGGGCAAAAAGGGGGAGCGAATCGGCCGCTTCATGGACCGGGTGGGCTTCGATAATTTTCGCCAAACGGTCTGCGGCCAGGCCGCCTGCTGAGGCCGGAAAGCCAGCGGTCCCGGGATAACCTGGCCAAATTGTCCTTGTAACGGCCGGCACAAAACTTCCTTGACAAACCGGGGGCAAGCAGCTATAAATACCGGTTTTCGAAGTTTCGATGCAACATGGGCCTATAGCTCAGTTGGTTAGAGCCACCGGCTCATAACCGGTCGGTCCCTGGTTCGAGTCCAGGTGGGCCCACCAACTTTTGTCGGCTCCCCAAAAGGCGATCCACCGACTGGCCACGCTGGGCATTTTTGGGCGTAACCGTCGCCGGCCCAGGCTTTTTTTTGCGAGCTTGTCAACTTTCGCCGGTAAACTGTGATAATGGGCCACTGCAAGCTGACATTGAAAAAAATCATCAATTATACCCGAAGCTTCCTGCCGGCAGGCAAGCCAAGCCTCGGGAACCATAAAAGGTGCGACCTCCTTGGGATCGGCACCTTTTTTTACGCCCGCGGCCAATCGAGGCGCCAGCCCTTGACCCGCGACGCATGAAGTTGACTGAGGCATGACCGAGATTTTAGATGTCAATAAATTGCTGAAGCTGCTCGACGCCTTCAGCCCTTTCCGCCAAGCCGAAGCATGGGACAACGTGGGGCTGATGGTGGGCGACCCAGGCCGGGAGGTCCGCGGCATCCTCCTGGCTCTCGACCCGACTGAGCCGCTCCTCGACGAATGCCGCACCCTCAACTGCAACACCATCATCACCCACCACCCCCTGATCTTCCATCCCCTGAAAAATATCCGCCCGGACCAACCCCTCGGCCGCCTGCTGGCTGCCGCCCTCAGTGACGAAATTAATATTATCGCCTGCCACACCAACCTCGACGTGGCCGACGACGGCGTCAGCGACGCTCTCGCCCGCCGCCTGGGCCTGACCAACCTGCAACCCCTGCAGCCGGCAAACCCGGGCAGCGCCCCGGGCAGCCTCGGCTTCGGCCGCATCGGCGATCTGGCGGAACCCCTCAGCGGGGAAAATTTCCTCCTCGAACTGCTCAAGGCCCTGAACCTGGAAGCCGTCCCGGTGGCCGGTCTCCTGCCGGCCATGGTCCGGCGGGTGGCGGTTTGCGGCGGCAGCGGCTCGGATTTGGCCGAAACCGCCCGCCAGGCGGGAGCGGACCTCTACGTTTCAGCCGAAATCAAGCATGCCGCCGCCCGTTGGGCGGAAATGCACGCCTTTTGCCTGGTGGACGCCGGTCATTATCATAGCGAAAATCCCGCCACCGCGGCCCTGGCCGCCCGCCTCGGCAAAGAGCTGGCCGCCGCCGGCTGGGGCTCTGTTCCCCTGCAGGTCAGCCGGCTCCAGCAAAGCCCTTTCCGGCTCTTTTACCGCGCATCATTTGGCCAAGCCGGCCCCGAAAGGGCTTGAGGCCGTGCTCTTATACATGAATTGCCGTTATTCAATATATAAAACCGTTGTTGGAACCGTTAAACAGTAACCGCACGAGGACACCAATTTGAAAGACGAAATTGCCCAACTGAAAGCCCTGCAAGCCATTGACCTGGAAATCATCAACCTGGAAGAACAGCTGGCGGCGGTGGCCTCCGGCCTGGACAAGCGGCGCCAGACCATTGCCGAATACCAGGAGGAGAGCAGCCTGCTCAAGGAAAAGCAAAGCTCTTTGGCGGAACGTCAGCAGCAGTTGGAAACCGGGCTGGTAGAAGATCGGGCCAAGATCAGCGACCGGCAGGCCAAGATGATGAATATCCAGACCAACCGCGAATACCAGAGCCTGCTCAAGGAAAGCGAGGATGCCAAGAAGGCCAATAAGGAGCGGGAGGATGAGCTGCTGCGCATTGCCGAGGAACTGGAGGAACTCGGCAAGAAAATCGCCGCCGTGGACAATCTCTGCGCCGGCGAGGAGAAGCTGCTGGCCGAAGACCTGGCGGCCGCCGACCAAAGAAGCGCCGAACTGGCCGCCGGCAAGGAGAAAATCCTCAAAAAACGCGCCAGCAAGGCCAAGGACATTCACCCTTCCATTCTCAAGAAGTATGACATGCTGCGGTCGCGCCGCAACGGCCTGGCCCTAGTCGGGGTCGAGGACGGAGTTTGCCGGGGTTGCTTCATGAATATCCCTCCCCAGCTTTTCAATGATCTGCTCAAGGAGGAAAAGCTGCTGATCTGTCCCACCTGCAACCGGATCATGTTTCATCAGGTTGCCGAGGAAAAGGAAAAGGCCACCGCCAAATAGCCCCCCGCCGCCGCCGGCCGGGGGGCCTTGTTTTTTAGGGACCCAAGCCTTACAATTAACACAGTTGCAAATGGCGCCAAAGATCCGCAAGCGGTGGTGTAAAACAATCAGTTAACCGGATCAACCAGTCGGCTGAGGGCCCATAAAGCCCGGCCGGCGCAATTTTCATCTTCGATCGGGGCGGGCGCATGGTCGCCGGCGGGTTGGCTTGCAGCCCGGCCGCCGGAGGAAAGTCCGAACTCCAGAGGGCAGGGAGGTTCGTAACGCGAACCGGGGGCAACCCCAGGGAAAGTGCCACAGAAAATATACCGCCGGGCAACCGGTAAGGGTGAAATGGCGAGGTAAGAGCTCACCGCTTGCCTGGTGACAGGCAAGGCAGGGTAAACCCCTCCCGGAGCAAGATCAAATAGGGAAACGCTTGAGGACGGCCCGTCCGAAGTTTCCGGGTAGATCGCAAGAGACGCCGGGCGACCGGCGCCCTTAGAGAAATGACCATGGCCCGCAAGGGTACAAAATTCGGCTTACAGCCCGCCCCGATCATTTTTTTGGGCGGCCGAACGTTCGGCCGTACCGCCTCTTTCCGCGAACGCCGCCGGCGGCAGCCTCGAGCATAGCCGCCCGGCGGCGCTTTTTCAGGAGCCTTTCAAGGCGTCAGCCATGGAAAAAATTGCCGATTGCGCCGCCATTATTGCCGCCGCCGGGTCCGGAACCAGGATGGGCGGCGGCATGCCCAAGCAGTTCCTGGAGCTGGCCGGGGCGCCGCTTTTTATCCATGGCCTGCGGGCTTTTGCCGCCGTCCCCGAGATACTGCGGACTGTGGTGGTCAGCAAGGCCGAATACCTGGAGGCCACCCGGGAGATTTTGGCCCGGCACGGCTTTGCCGACACCTTGGTGGTCAACGGCGGCGAGACCCGCCAGGATTCGGTGGCCCGGGGCCTGGCCGCGCTGAGCGCCTTGCCGCAAAATTTTGCCCTGGTGGCGGTCCACGACGGCGCCCGCCCCTTGGTCAACCCGGATCTGATCCGCCGCTGCCTGGCGGCGGCCACGGCCCACGGGGCGGCCATTGCCGCCGTCCCGGTCAAGGACACCCTGAAGCGGGAACAAGCGGCGGCCCCGGCCCGCCCCCTGGTCGCCGCCACCGTGGCCCGGGAAGGCCTCTGGCAGGCCCAGACCCCCCAGGTGGCCCGTTTCTCCCTGCTCCAGGAGGCTTTAAGCGCGGCGGCCGCCGCCGGTTTCAGCGGCACCGATGAAGCCTCCCTGCTGGAAAGGACCGGCTGTTCGGTGGCCCTGGTGCCGGGATCCGCCGCCAATCTCAAGGTCACCCTGCCCGAAGATTTGGCCCTGGCCGCCGCCTTGCTTGCCGCAACAACCCCTGCCGGCCCGGCCCATAAGACCCAACCTCCCAAGGACCAGACCATGCCCGCCCCCCCTGTTGCCGCCCCCGCCTTCCCCGCCGGGCCCCGGATCGGCCACGGTTACGACGTGCACCAACTGACGGCCGGCCGCGATCTGATCCTGGCCGGGGTCAAGATCGACCATCACCTGGGCCTGCTCGGTCACTCCGATGCCGACGTCGTTACCCATGCCCTCTGCGACGCCATCCTCGGCGCCCTGGGAGCCGGCGATATCGGCCGCCACTTTCCCGACAGCGATCCGCAATACCGGGGCATTGCCAGCCTGAAGCTGCTGGCCCGGGTCATCGAACAGGCCCACGCCGCCGGCTATCGCCTGGCCAATGCCGATCTTACCATCATCGCCCAGCGGCCCCGCCTGGCTCCCCACCACCAGGCCATGCGGGCCAACCTGGCCGCCGGCTGCCGGGTGGCACCGGAGCAGATCAACCTCAAGGCCACCACCACCGAGGGCCTGGGTTTTGCCGGCCGCGAGGAAGGCATCGCCGCCCACGCCATTGCCCTCCTCACCCCGGCCTGATCGCTCGACGATAGCGCCCAAAGGCCCGACCACGACCCGAGCTTTACCGCAATTCTTCTTTTGAGGTCCCAAACTGGACCACCGGCAGGTTTTGGCCGGGTTGACGAATTCTGGCAACCTGCAGGTCAAGGTTCTGCCAGGGGGTAAGTGGCTTCCCGCTGGTGAATCGCGCCCTTGGAGGTCAGTTGACTGGAGTAGAGGTGGAACTCTTCCACCATGAAGGTTTCACTGTGGTAGAGGTTGTTGCCGGCCAGGAAATTGCCAAGCTTGGCGGGGGGGACATTCTGGAGGCGGGCCACGGTGACATGGGGAAAGAATTTGCGTTTTTCCGGCTCCGCCAGCTCCTGCCGGACCAGGACATTTTCCACCTTGCGGTAGAGGGCGGCCACCGGGGCCCCCGGCTCCACCCCGGCCCAGAGAATCCGGGCCGGCCCCCGGGGGGGGAAGCAGCCGAACCCCTGCAGCGTCAAGGGGAAGGCGGCGGCCCGGACATCGGCCAGAGCAGCCCGGATTTCCCGAAAAACCCCGCCGTCCACCTCGCCGATAAAGCGCAGGGTAAGATGCAGCTGCTCTTCCGGCACCCAGCGGGCGCCGGGCAGGCCGAAACTCATGGCCGCCAGGCGCCCGGCCACGGCCTCCGGCAAATCGATGGCGGTAAAGAGACGATACATGATGTTTGCTCCTCTATGGTCGCCGGCAATAAGGCGAGGTCCGGCCGATTCCGGCCGGCCGGCATCACCGGCCGCCCCCGTAAGCCCTTAGATTGCCGGGGCCTTTACCGTCGCCTGATCCTCCGGGCTCCTGATGGTTTGCAAAACTTTTTGGGCGCCGGGCCAATTGTTGACGGCGTCAAAGGTTGCGATAACCAGGGGGCTCCGGCCATAATCAGTTGTCGCCGCCTGGGCGGCCCTGAGGACCGGCAGGGTTTTGCCGACTGGTCGTGATTGACAGCCCCCGGCCTATGATATAGTTTGCCATCAAACTCCACCATAACCAATCAAGGCAACAGCGACAAGAATATGCCAACCCCGATTCCGCCCAATCGCCTCTGTGTTTCCCTGGCCCGCCCGACGGTCAGCGCCGCCCTCGCCGCCGCCCGGGCGGCGGCATCCTTGGCCGACGTACTGGAAATCCGCCTTGACGCCCTGAGCGATCCGGCCGCCCGCGAGGAAGCGAGCGCGCTACTGCTCCGGGAAGTTGCCACTCCCCTGCTCTTCACCAATCGGCCGACCTGGGAAGGCGGTCAGGCGAGCGGTCCCGAAAACGAGCGGATCCGCCCCCTGCTTACCGCTCTGGCCAGCGGTTGCGCCTATGTCGACATCGAACTGGAAACCGATCACGAGCTGCGGGCCCAGGTCATCGCCGCGGCTCGCGACCGCGGCAGCCCCGGCCGGGTGATCGTTTCCTGGCATGACTTCGCCGGCACCCCGGCCGGGGCGACCCTGAGCGCCGTGCTCCAGCAGCAAAAAAGCAGTGGCGCCGATATCGGCAAAATCGTTACCATGGCCGCCTCATCCCACGACGTCCGCCGGGTCCTGGGCCTGCTGGAGGAAGCCGCCGACCTGGACTTTCCCCTGATCGCCTTCTGCATGGGCGATCAGGGCAAGATCAGCCGCCTGGCCACCGGTTACCTGGGGGGCTACATGACTTACGCGGCCGAGAGCGCCGGGGCGGCCACCGCCCCGGGCCAACTGCCCGCCGCCCGCTTGCGCCAGCTCGAGGAACTGCTGCAGTGATGAAAATCAGTGGAACCACCGAAGTTTACGGCATCATCGGCCAGCCGGTACGCCACAGCCTGAGCCCGGCCATGCACAATGCCGCCTTTGCCGCCCGCGGCCTGGACAAGGTCTACGTGGCCTTCCCCGCCCCCGATGCCGCCGGGGCGGTGGCGGCCATCCGCAGTCTGGGTCTGGCCGGGGCCAGCGTCACCATTCCCCACAAGCAAGCGGTAATCCCCGAGCTGGACCGGGTTGATCCGGTGGCCGCCCAAATCGGCGCGGTCAACACCATCATCCGCCGGGACCATGAACTGCACGGGATTAATACCGACTGGCTCGGAGCCAACCGGGCCTTAAGCGAGGCCCTCGAACTCAAGGGGGCCACGGTGCTGATCCTGGGGGCCGGCGGCTCGGCCCGGGCCATCGGCTTCGGCCTGCGGCAGGCCGGGGCCGAGATCATTCTGGCCAGTCGCACGCCGGAGAAGGGTCGGGCCCTGGCCCAGCAGCTCGCCTGCCCCTGGGTTCCCCTGGCCCAGGCCGCCGAACAGCGAGCCGCCGCCCTGGTCAATGCCACCTCGGTGGGCATGAGCCCGGAGAGCGAGGTCAGCCCGCTGCCCGCCGCGGCCCTGGCCGCCTTTCCGGTGGTGATGGACATCGTTTACGCCCCCCTGCAGACCCGCCTCTTGCGGGAAGCGGCGGCGGCCGGCTGCCATTGCATCGACGGCCTGGCCATGCTTTTATACCAGGGGGCGGCCCAGTTTACCCTGTGGACCGGCCAGGAGGCCCCGCTGGAAATCATGCGGCAAAGCTTGTTGAGGGAGTTACAAAACAGATGACGGACCAAGGAAAAGCCCTGCAGGAAATCATCCACGGCGGCCGCATCGAGGCCACCGTCGAAGTGCCCGGCTCCAAGAGCATTACCCAGCGGGCCCTGATCGCCGCCGCCCTGGCCAAGGGCGAAAGCACCTTGATCGGCCCCCTGGCCAGCGAGGATACCGACTACACCGCCAAGGCCCTGCGGGCCATGGGAATCGTCATCGACGAAGGTCGGGACAAATGGCAGGTGCACGGCAATGGCGGCCGGATCGCCGCCCCGGCCACCGAGATTTACCTGGGCAACAACGGCACCGCCACCCGCTTTCTCACTTCTGTGGCGGCCCTGGGCCGGGGCTTTTTCCTGATCAATGGGGACCAGCGGATGACCGAACGCCCCATCGAGCCGCTGATGACCGCCCTCAAGGGTTGGGGAGTGAAAATCCGCAGCATCAACAATACCGGCTGCCCGCCCCTGGAGATCCAGGCCGCCGGGCTGGCCGGCGGACCCACCGTGCTGCCGGAAGGCAAGAGCAGCCAGTATCTTTCATCGCTGCTGCTGGTCGCCCCTTACGCCCGCGAGCCCGCCGAGCTGAAGGTGGAGGGCGAGGTTCTTTCCAAGCCCTACGTCACCATGACCCTGGCGGTGATGAAAGACTTCGGGGTGGAGGCCGGCGCCAATCCCGAGCTCAACCAGTTCCAGATTCCCCCGGGATGCTACCGGGGCCGGGAGTACCGGGTTGAGGGCGATGCCTCCAGCGCCTCCTATTTCTGGGCCGCCGCCGCGGTCACCGGCGGCCGGGTCACGGTGGCCAATGTTCCCTCTCCTTCCCTGCAGGGAGACGCAGTGCTGGTGGATATCCTGGCCCGGATGGGCTGCCGGGTGGAGCGCGGCAACCAGGGCATCACCGTGGCGGCCCCCGCCCCGTTGCGGGGGGTGGAAGTGGACATGGGCGACTGCCCGGACGTGGTGCCCACCCTGGCGGTGGTGGCGGCCCTGGCCCAAGGCCGCACCGTGATCCGCAACATCGCCCATCTACGGATCAAGGAGTGCGATCGCCTCCAGGTCATGGCTCGGGAACTGGCCAAGATCGGGGTCGCCACCGAGGAAGGCCCGGACTTTCTGGTCATCGAGGGCCGGGGCCCCGACCACCATTACCACGGGGCCCAAATCGCCACCTACAACGACCACCGCATCGCCATGAGCTTCGCGGTGGCCGGCCTGGCGGTTCCCGGCATCCGGATCGAAAACCCCGCTTGCGTGGTCAAGTCATTTCCCGACTTCTGGCAGCGCTTGGCCCGCCTGCAAGGGGCCTGAAATCAGCGGCCGAACCCCGGGAGCTTGAGTTCATCCAGGCCCAGCCCCTTCAGCATCTCCTCCATCCCCGGTCCGTCTTCGAACCGGGGAACCGGCGGGGGAGCGGCCGCGCCGTATTCTTCCAGGGCCTCCATCTCAAAAAACTCCTCCAGGCTCACCCGGCGATAATCCGGCGGCGGTTTAAACGCCGGGGCGGGAATCCTTTGGCTTTCAATCCGGACCACGTCCAGGCCGGTATAGGATTCACCGTTGAAATGGACCACGCTCCGCAGGGGCCAACCCCGGCTCCTGAGTTCGACGTACTCCCCGGCCACTGCCACCGCCCCCTTGTCGCTGCCGCAATCCATGAAGGCGACATTGCCGGCTCCCGCTATTTCCTTCATCAAATCAGGCTCTTCGGTCAGCCACAGTTCTTCGAAAAGCCGGCCGTCCTGCAAGACCGAATATCTGGTGGTGGCCCGCCCGGCGATCCGGCCGCCGGGCCCTTCCTTTTGCACCGCGACTTCCGCCTCCCCCACCGGTTGGGGCTCAATCCCCATGGACCCCAGCAGGGAAGAGGCGAAATCCATCATCCGGTTGACCAGGGCGCAATATTCCGCCGAGGTGCCCTGGGCGTAACGGCGCCCGCCGGGGTCGACCATGGTCATCTGGTCGCCCTCGAGGTCAAAAATCATCCACATTTCATCGGCCTGGGCCGGCACCGAGCGAATCTTGCCCTCCTGGACGTAGGTCTGCCTGCCGTCCCGTTCATGCTGGATGAAGCCCGCCCAGCCCGGCGCCGGCCACAAGAGGGCGCCGAGGCCCAGGGCCCAAAGTAACATACCGGCTCTGCCCATAACTGGTCCTCCATGGTTTGCGGCCCGGCGGCAAGGGGTTGGCCCGCCAGTCTGGCCGGTTGATCGTGGTATTCAGCTCGCCGGCGCCGGGACCGCGCGCCGGCCGGCCTTAGGACAGCCAAACATTTACAGGACCGCCGCCGCCTCCAGCAAGGCCCGCCCCAGGGGATCAGCCGGTGGCGGCTGGCCCCGGCGCCCGGCGGCGTAATGGGCCAGCAGGCGATTGGCCAGGCGCTTGCCCAGCTGCACCCCCTCCTGATCAAATGAGTTGATATTCCAGATAAAGCCCTGCAAAACCACCTTGGCCTCATAGAGGGCCAACAGGGCTCCCATGCTCTCGGGGGTCAGCCGGTCGGCCAGGAGGATGCTGCTGGGACGGTTGCCGGGGAAACGCCGATTGGGGTTGTCGTCGGCCTGACCCACCGCCAGGGCCAGCGACTGGGCCAGGAGATTGGCCAGCAGCTTTTCCTGGGCGCTGGTATCCTGGATCACCAGGTCCTGCTGGTACTGACTCTGGCGAAAACCGATGAATTCGGCCGGGGCCAGGCCGGTGCCCTGGTGGAGCAATTGGTAAAAGGCGTGCTGGCCGTTGGTCCCGGGCTCCCCCCAGACAATGGGTCCGCTCTGCCAGGCCAACTCCCGCCCCCGCCGGCTGACCGATTTGCCGTTGCTCTCCATGTCGAGCTGCTGAAGATGGGCGGCGAAGCGGACCAGGGCCTGGCTGTAGGGCAGCACCGCCAGGCTTTCATAGCCGAGAAAATTACGGTTCCAGATGCCGAGCAGGGCCAGGAGCAGGGCCGGGTTGCGGCGGAGATCGCCCTCCTGGGCCACCTCGTCCATCCCGTGGGCCCCCCGCAGGATGGCCATGACCCCGTCATAGCCCAGGGCGAAACCCAGCATCACCAAGCCGACCATGGAGGTGGCGCTGTAGCGGCCCCCGATATAATCGAACATATAAAAAGAACGCAGGTAGTTGCGGGGATTGTCCATGGGACTGCCCTGGCCGGTGACCGCGACGAAATAATCCTCCGGCCTGAGCCCGGCCCGGCGATAAGCCTGGCGGACCAGTTCCTCGTTGGCCAGGGTTTCCAGGGTGGTACCGCTTTTGGAAACCACGTTGACCAGGGTGCGGGAAAGGTCGAGCCGGCCCAAGACCGCGGCGGCGTCATCGGGATCGACGTTGCTGATGAAATCGACCCGGCGGCCGGGCCGGGCATAGGCCTTGAGGGCCAGGTAGAGGGCCCGGGGTCCCAGGTCCGAACCGCCGATGCCCACCTGGATCATCCCGGTGTAGGGTTCTCCTTGGGGAGTGATCAGGCGCCCTTGCTCGAGATCGGTCAGGAAAAGGCGTAATTTTTCCAGTTCCGCCCGGACCTGGCCCGCGGATTGGGGCTCGCGGGGCCGGGAGCTGAAAACGTCCCGGCAACTGCAATGGAGAACCTGGCGGTTTTCACTGGCGAAACCCTCGATACGGTTGAGGACCGCCCCTTGGCGCATGGCCGTGAACTGGGCCACCGCCCGGCTTTGATCCGCCAGTTCCTGCAGGGCATTCAAGACCTCTTCATCCAGCCGCTGGCCGAAAAAGAGCAGGTCGAAACCACCGCCACGGGCCCGGTAAGCTCCAATCCGCTCGGGAGTCACCACACCCGCCGGCCGCAGATCGAGGGGCGAGGCGGCCTGTTCCCGCAATTTCGCCTGGGCCGGAAAGCTGCTGAAATCGGCAAACAATTCATCCCCTTTGACCATGACACCTCCTTGTCACTGCTGGACGGGGCCCGGCAAAGCTCCTTTCTCCTTGCCCCAAGGTCTTTTTTTTGCTAAAAGTTATTTTATCGCAAACTGCCGGCTGGCGGCCCGCAGCGCTGGCGGCTGGCGACCCAGGCAGGCCCCTCTTTTCGGCCCACCTGGTTGAAGTATAGCCCATTCCGCCGGGGCCGGAGATTTTTTTTCGGCCGACCCGCCAGCGACCAACCACCGCCTGAACCAGGTTCTGTACCGCCCGGCGGCCAGCCGCCAGCCCAGGTTCCAGAGGACCTTGCTTGCCCTATACCAATCTCGTCTATCTCCTGCTGGTCATTATTATCCTCGCCACCCGGGGCGTCCCCGATGAGCCGCAGCTTGCCCTCGGGCCCGCCCTGCTCCTTTTCGCCCTCAAAGCCGCTTTGTTCGCCGGGTTCAGCCACTACAGCTTCCGCCGCCCCGGCCCCTTCAAGGCCGCGGCTTACTTCGCCACCCAACAACGGCTTTCGATCCTGGCCATCATCAGTTTCGCTTTTGACATCTATCTGCTCGATGCCCAGTACTATTTCGCCAAGCTGCCGGCCGCCGCGGCCCTGCCGAGCCTGGTGCCCTATGCCGGGGTGGCCCTTTTTCTCAGCTACCTGCTGGTGGTCTGGAACCGGGCCCGGCCGAGCTACTGCCGGATTTTCCAGGCCCAGCATCCCCCCTTGGCCTTTATCGCCGCCAACCTCAAGCTCAACCTGGTCATTCTCCTGCCCTGGCTGCTTATTACCCTGCTGGCCGACCTGCTGGCCCTGACCACCTTCGGCCCGTTTAAGCAGTTGCTGGCCTCACCCTGGGGAGAACCCCTGGTGATTATCTGCTTCTTTCTCCTGCTGCTATTCGTCTTTCCCTGGCTGGCCACCCGGCTCTGGGACTGCCGCCCCCTGCCCGACGGTCCTCTGCGGCGGCGGCTCGAGGATTTGTGCCGCTCCCACCGGGTAAGGTTTCAAGACATCATGCTCTGGCCGCTTTTTGAAGGCCGCCTGCTCACCGCCGGAGTCATGGGAATCACCCGCCACTTCCGTTACCTGCTGATCACGCCGGCCCTGCTCCAGGCCCTGGACGATGATGAGCTGGAAGCGGTGATCGCCCACGAAATCGGCCATGTCCGCCATCATCATCTGCCGATTTACTTCCTCTTCTTTGTGGGCTTCGGCCTTTTCGCCCACCTGGCCTCCCTGCCCTTTCTGATCATGCTGCTGGACTCGGGCCTGCTCGAGCGGGCCATGGCCTTCAGCGGCAAATCGCCCCTGGCCATCATCAACCTGGCCGGAACCCTGGCCCTGCTGGCCCTGGTCATTATCTATTTCCGCTTCCTTTTTGGTTTTTTCATGCGCAATTTTGAACGCCAGGCCGACCTTTACGCCCTCGAGGCGGTGGGGCGGGCGGAACCACTGATCCGGGTTTTCGAAAAAATCGCCTGGCTGGGGGGCAAAATCCGCGATTTGCCCAGTTGGCATCATTTCAGCATCGGGCAACGGATCGATTACCTGGCGGCCAGCGATGAAAACCCCGGCCTGATCAACAAACATCATCGCAAAGTCCGCCTGAGCCTGGTGCTCTTCCTGCTGCTGCTCGGCAGCGCCGCCTTTACCCTCTGGCAGCTGCCCGGAGAGTTGGGCGAAGAAGAGGCCAAGGCTCGCCTGGTGGAAACCATCATCCAGGAAAAAATCCGGCTCGAGCCGGATAACCCCGACTGGCCCAGCCTGCTCGGCGATCTTCACTACCTGCGGGGGCAGTATCCCGAGGCGATCGCCGCTTATGAACAATCGTTGTTGCTGGCACCCCACCAGCCGGAAATACTTAACAACCTGGCCTGGCTGCTGCTCACCGCCGAAGATCCCGCCGTCCACGATTATCCGCGGGCCCTGGAACTGGCCCGGGAGGCAGTCCGTCTCGACCCCAATCCCCACATTCTTGATACCCTGGCCACCGCCTGGTGGCAGATGGGGGACCGGGAAAAGGCGGTGGCGGCGGCCAGGGCCGCCCTCGAGGCGGCCGACCCCCTCGAACGACGCTATTACCAGCAGCAACTGCAAAGATTCCAACGGGACGAACTGCCCCGGCCGGCGCGCAAAGAGGAGGAGCCCAGACCATGACCAGGGGGCTGCTGATAGTTTACACCGGCGCCGGCAAAGGCAAGACCTGCGCCGCCTTCGGCCAGGCCTTGCGGGCGGCCGGCCAGGGTTTGCAGGTCTGCATCATCCAGTTCGTCAAAAATCGTCCCAGCGGGGAAATCAATGCCCTGCGGCAGCTGGCCGACCGGGTGGAAATTCACCAGGTTGGTTCCGGCTTCAGCTGGCAGGACCAGGACCTGGTCCGCTTCCGGGAAAGCGCCCTGAAGGGGTGGGATTTAGCCCGGGAAAAAATTACGGCCGGGACCTATGACCTGGTGGTGCTGGATGAGTTGACCTATCTGTTCCACTTTTCCGTCCTTGGCCCCGAGGAGGTCCTGGCGACCCTGCGAGCCCGGCCGGCCACCATGCACCTGGTGGTCACCGGCCGCGACGCCGGCGCGGAACTGCTGGCGGCCGCCGACCTGGTAACGGAGATGAGGGAGGTGAAACACCCCTTCAACCAGGGAATCTCCGCCCAGAAGGGTATTGAGTGGTAGCAAAACCTGGGGCAGCCGGCCGTCGGGGAGCCACAGCCGGCCGCTCAGGGCCGGCGGCAAAGATCGGCGGGAATCGTTTTCCGGGCCAGATTCGCGGCCAATTCCCGCCCCAATTGGTAGGCCTCGTCAAACTGCTCTTTGGTGTGGCCGAAGCGGCGGTAAAAACGGCCCAGGAAGGAAGAAGACCTTTCCGGAGCGATGCCGGCGATCTTGAGAAACACCCCGATGGTCCGCCAGGGTTCGCTCTGGGGATGATCGAAAACCACCGGCCCGCAGGGAATCGCCGCCATTTTGGCCAGACGCTTTTCCAGGTACCGCCAGTGGCTGGACCAGTAGCCCCGGCAGGAAATCATGGCCAGGACCGGCCGGGAGCGGAAAAAACCGGGGTATTCATCGAGCAGGGCCAGCACCGGTCCGCTGGGATTCCAGGACCAGGTGGGGCCGGCCAGCACCACCAGATCCCAGGGATCATCAGGGTCTGCGGCCGGGGGCTGAATGGCGAAGCGGACCCGGAAAAGGGTGATCAGCATCAGGGCAAAGGTTTTGAAAATGGAGCCGAGGGGAAAACGCAGGGCGCGCCGGGGCTGAATCCGCTCCCAATGCACCTCCGCCCCCCCATCGGCCAGACCGGCGGCCAGGCGCCGGACCAGGACGGCACTTTGGCCGCTGTATGAATAGTAGAGAATGAGAATCCGGGCCGGCGGCGTTGGCACGGTCATTGGTTGCGCCCGTCTCGTTTCAGCTTAAGGTAATCCGCTCCCCACCAGGACCCGACCGGGGCCGTAACGGCAACGGGCCAGAGCCGGCGGCGGCGGAATTTCAGCAAGCGGACGGCGGCCACATCTGATAAATTGGAAACCCGGGGTCCAAGGATCCTCCACCGACTGGTGGTCTTGGCCGCCCGGTGGTTTCGGCAAAACCGGCTTCCTGCTGCAGCGCTGGTCAAAAACATGTCCTAAATTAGGCGAGATCAAACCGGAAAACAAGTTAATAGTTGCCTGAAACAAGCTTGCCGAAACCAAGCACTTTGCTTTGGCCTGGGAAGTTTCCGAGCAACTGAACGGTGCCCGGACAAAGCCGGCAACCATCCCGAACTCCAAGGGGCAAGCGGCAGCAAGATTGCGTGACCGCTCAGCACTTGCGCCTTGTCTCTTCAACCTGAAAAGAGGAACCATGAGCACCAATCATGAAATAATCATCATCGGAGCCGGGCTGTCCGGCCTGGCCACCGCCCATTTTCTAGCCGGCGCGGGCGCCGGGACCACCACTCTGATCATGGAACAGAGCGATCGCCCCGGGGGGGCAATCAGGTCTTTTCACGAGGATGGTTTCCGGGCCGAATGGGGCCCGCACGGGTTTCTCGACAACAACCCGGAAAGCCGGCAGCTCCTGGCCGAATCCGGCCTGGACCGGGAAGCGCTCAAGGCCCCGCTGAGCAAAAATGTCCGCTTTGTCTGTCACCAGGGCCGCCTGGTGGCCCTGCCCCAGAAGCCCGGCGCCCTGCTGACCACCCCACTGCTTTCCCTGGCCGGCAAGCTGCGCCTGGCGGCGGAACCGTTCCAGAAACCGCTGCCCGACGGCCACAGTATCGGGGAATGGGCCCAACACCGATTCGGCCGGGAAATTCTGCCCCTGGTGGACGCGGCGATCACCGGCACTTTCGCCGGCGACTACCAGCGCTTGAGCATCGACGCGGTGATGCCGGGAGTAAGAAGGCTGGAAAAGGAACACGGTTCACTGCTCCGCGGCCTCTGGCGGGAACACCGGCAGAAGAAAAAGACCGCCGCCCCCGGCGAAGGCAAGAAAGCCGGAGGCGACCGCCTGCCGGCCATGACCAGTTTCCCCCAGGGGATGGAACACCTGGTAAACCGCCTGAGCCGAGAACTTAACATTCTTTATCAATGTGGGGTTACGGCGATCCGCCCCCTGAGCGAGGGCGGCTGGGAAGTCCAAAGCCAGCAGGGCGTTTTTCGGGCCGCCCAGCTGGTGCTGGCTTTGCCGGTCAACCAGGCCCTGGCCCTGCTGGAGGCCTTTGCCCCCCCGGTGGCGACGGTGCCGGAAGCGCGGATTGTCACCGTGGCTCTGGGCTTTCGGCGCCAGGACGCGGAAATCCCCGCCGGCTTCGGTTATCTGGCCCCGGAACGGGAGGGCCGCTTCACCCTGGGCGCCCTCTTCTCCTCGCACATGTTCCCGGACCGGGCCCCCGCCGATCATGTCCTGCTCGAGGCCCTGGTCGGGGGCCGGCGCCATCCCGAACGGCTGGAGCTGGATGACGAGACCATGATCAACAATATTTACAATGATCTCCGCCAATTACTGCCCATCAAGGCCCCGCCGGTCTTTGCCCGGGTCCTGCGGGGCTCCGGCGGTATCCCCCAGCTCGAGCAGGACCATCCCCGCCTGCTGGCCTGGCGCGACCAGCTGGCCCGGCAGCACCCCGACCTGCTGCTGGCCGGCTTCGGCTGGGACGGCATCGGCATGAACGACATGATGAAGGCCGCCAAGCAAGCCGCCGAAAAAATCGCCCAGGGCCGCAGCAGCAAAGAACAGGCGCAAGTCCGACCCGTCTATTTCTAGACGGGCTCCGCACCGGCTTGGCAAAATTTTCCCTCAAATGCAAGGGGGCCTCAACGGCTTCCCTTAATTGCGCTGCCGCAAACGCGCGGTCAGATGCTCCACTTGTCCCCGGATGCTGCCGTTGCGGGCCACCGCCTCGGTGATTACCCGGATGGAATGGACCACGGTGGAGTGGTCCCGGTTGAAGGCCTTGCCGATACCGGCCAGGGCCTCTTCGGTGAGCTTGCGGGCCAGATACATGGAAATCTGGCGGGGAAAGGCCAGTTCCTTCTTGCGCGACTTGGACTGGAGATCGGTCACACTGACCCGAAACTGGGCCGCGACGAAATCGCGGATGGCCTCGGCGGAAAGGCCGGGGGCTTCATTGCCCATCACCGCGCTTACCACCTCCTGGATCATGGCCATGGTCGGCGGACTTTTCTGGAGGTTGGACTTGGCCTTGAGCCCGACGATGGCGCTTTCCAGGCGGCGGACATCTCCCCGCACCTTCTCGGCCAGGTATTCGATCATATCATCGTCCAGAACCAGCTTGTGGTAATTCGCCTTGCGCTGGATGATCAGGCGCCGGGTCTTCAAATCCGGCGGATTGATGGTGGTGACCAGGCCGGAGCCCAGGCGGGAACGAACCCCGGCGTCCAGGTCGGGAATGTCGCGGGGGCTCAGGGAACCGGTAAAGAGCACCCGGCGGCCGCTTTCCAGCAGACAGTCGACCGCTTCGGCCAATTCCACCTGGGTCTTGCTGCGACCCGCCAGGGTCTGGACATCTTCCACCAGCAGCACATCGCACTGGCGCTGGAACTTTTCCTTGAACTGGTCCATGCTGTTGTTCTTGATATGGCGCACCAGTTCGGCGGTGAGCTGCTGCGAAGTCAGGCAGCAAAGGCGGGTGCTGGGGGCGTGGTTATAAAGATGATGGGCCACCGCGTGGGCCAGATGACTCTTGCCCAGACCGGTGCCGGCGTTGATGAAGACGCAGGGCTCCGCCTCGGAGGCGTTGGCGGCGATGGCCTCACAGGCGGAAAAGGCCAGGGCGTTGGATTCGCCGACCATGAACTCGTCAAAGGTATAACGAGGATGGAGGGTCCGAATGCGGGAACGGCCCCGGGGCATGCTGGGCAGGCGCAACTGTTCGCCGCGGTCGACTTTGTCGTCGGCCGGGTCAGATTGTCCGGCCAGACTCGGATCCACCCGGAATCGGACCTGAACGCCGGCCCGATCCAGTTGGATCAGGGTTTTATCGATCACGGCAAGATAATTGTTCGCCACCCATGAACAAAAAAAACGGTCGGGGCCGGCCAGGTCCAGGACCCGGCCATCCTCCCCCAGGCAGCGCAAAGGTTCTATCCAGAGGTTGAATTCACTTTCAGAAAGTTGATGGTGCAGAATGCTTCTAACTTCAGGCCAAATCATACTCGTCTCTCCCCCTTCTGCCAGCGCGGTATCCTTAGAAACCGTTTCCCCTCGTGCCGGCTGTTGTATTCAACCTCTGCCGGGCTGTCAAAAGCGCTCCGGCGCTATTTCAGCAACCGCCTCCGGGGGCTTTTCAACAGCCGGAAAAGAGCGCCGGGATGAGAGTTTAGATTTTTTTTACCGCTAACAGGGCTTAAACATGGCGCTTTTTTTTGCCGGAATTTTTGGGTGTATTATCGAGTTACTAGACCGTCGCTTGCCGCAAGTCTCAATATTTAACGAAACGGTAAACAACCCTTTTTTCTCTCGATTGCTCCTGTTTTCTCCTCTTTACTCTTTATTGCTCTTTTCATGTTAGCTTCCCACGTGTTTCCGGGCAGATCAAAAATTGACCCGCAAAATCTTTTCTTTCCTTGACAGGGCAGGTTATTTCTGATTTATTTTCGGTAATACAATATCTAAAAAAGGTGCTACCAATATGCTGAAACGATTCTCAGTTTCCCTGGAAGATGGGCTTTTGGCTGATTTTGACGAATTTATCAAGCGCCGGCAATACACCAACCGCTCCGAGGCCATCCGTGACCTGATCCGCAAGGAGTTCGTCAAGGAGGAGTGGGGCGAGGATAAAGAGGTAATCGGAGTGATCACCCTGGTTTACGATCATCATCATTCCCAGATCCTCGAGCGGATCAACAGCATCCAGCATGACCATCATCAAATGATCACCTCCACCACCCATGTCCACATGGATCACCACAACTGCCTGGAGATCCTGATCGCCCGGGGGCAGGCCAGCGCGGTCCGCGAGCTCTCGGACCAGCTCATCGCCCTGCGGGGCGTCAAAGACGGCCACCTGGCGATGAGCAGCACCGCCAGGGCTTTCTGATGGGTCCGACGGCAAACCGCGCTGCGCTGTCAAGCCGATGCATATAGCCGATGGAATTTTAAGTCTGCCGGTGGTGGTCGGCGGTTTCGGCGCCACCGGGGTCACGGCCTGGTATTGCCTGGAACGGATCAAGCGCGCCGGCGATCCCCGCGAGCAGATCCCCCGGGCGGCCCTGCTCACCGCCGCTTTTTTCGTGGCCTCGCTCATCCACATTCCGTTGCCGCCGGCCGGGGTTCACCTGGTGCTCAACGGGCTGCTGGGCATCCTGCTGGGGTGGTTCGCCTTTCCAGCCATTCTGGTGGGGCTCTTTTTTCAGGCTGTGATGTTCGGCCACGGCGGGCTGACCGCTCTGGGGGTCAACGCCCTGATCCTGGGCCTGCCGGCCTTGCTGGCCGGCTGGTTTTTCCGCCTGGGCCGGCAGCCGACAGAAAGTCCCGGCCGCAGCGGCTGGCGCGGGGCCCTGGTCGGGGCCGGAGCCACCGGCGGCTCGCTGCTGCTTTTTATCATCGTCCTGCTGGTGGGGTTGCCGGCCGATTACAGCCAGGACGCGGCCCGGGTGGCGATTACCGTGCTGGCGGCGGCCCACCTGCCCCTGATCATCATCGAGGGAACGGTGGCCGGCCTGCTGGTCGCCTTCCTGCAAAAGGTCAAACCATCTATTTTGCCCCTTTACAGGCCCTGAAACCCCAAGATCCGCGCCCCGTTTTGGCGAACGAGAAATGAAAGCAACCAGCATCCTGCAACAATGCGATCCGCGCTTCAAACTGCTGGGCCTCGGCGCCCTGGTCCTGGCCTTTGCCATGATCAACGATCTGCGCCTGGTTCCGCTGATCCTGGCTACCACCTTTATTTTGTGGAGTTTGTCCGGGCTTTCGCCGGCCTTTATCCTCCGGCGCCTGCGCTACCCTTCCCTGCTCCTGGTCCTGCTGCTGCTGGGCCTGCCCCTGGCGGTCGGCGACCAGGCCTGGTTGGCCTGGGGGCCGCTGACGATTTACCAGGAAGGGCTGGCCGCCGCCGCCCTGATCGGGGCCCGCTTTCTGGGCATTTTCCTCAGCGCCCTGATTCTCCTCAACACCAGTCCCCTGACCACCAATATCAAGGCCATGCGGGCCCTGGGGATGCCCTGGATCCTGGTTGACCTGGCCCTGCTGGTCCTGCGCTACCTCCAGGTGATCGGCCAGGACTACCGCCAGATGCGGACCGCCATGCGGGCCCGGGGCTTCCGCGGGGACAGATTGGGCCCCCGCCAGCTCCAAACCATCGCCTGGCTGACCGGCAGCCTGCTGGTGCGCAGCTACGAGCGCTCCGACTGGATCTACCGGGCCATGCGCCTGCGGGGCTATGGCCAGAATGTTGAGCAGGCCCACGGCTTCCGGGCGAGACGGCTCGATTTTCTGATGCTGGGACTTATCCTGGCCGTTTCCTTGTTAATTACCGGCCTCAGCCTGCCGTTAAACCTCAGCAGTTAAAGCAATGACCGCCTTGCTGGAAATCAACAATCTTTGCTTCACCTACCCCGGAACTCCCGAAGCCTACCCGCAGCACGGATTCATCCAGGATCTCAACCTGCGAATCCAGCCCGGCGAGCGGGTGGGCTTGATCGGTCCCAACGGGGCCGGCAAAACCACCCTCTTTCTGCTGGTCTGCGGGATCCTCAAGCCCGGCCGGGGCCAAATCAGCTTCCAGGGCCGCCAACTGGCCGCCAACAGCTTCAACCCGCAAATCGCCCTGGTTTTCCAGAAATCCGACGACCAGCTCTTCTGTCCTTCGGTATGGGAAGATGTGGCCTTCGGCCCTCAGAACCTGGGCCTGGACGCAAGGGAAGTAAACCGCCGGGTGGAGCAGGCCCTGCGGGCGGTGGGAGCCGAGAACCTGGCCGAGCGGCCGGTCCACCATCTTTCCGAGGGGGAGAAGCGAATCGTGGCCATCGCCGGGGTGCTGGCCATGCGGCCGGCCCTGGTCATCTACGATGAACCCAGCGCCGGGCTTGATATCCGCACCCGGCGCCGGCTGATTTCCCTACTGGGGCAAGGACGGGAAAGCCTGCTGATCGCCTCCCACGACCTGGAACTGGTCCTGGAAGTCTGCGAGCGGGTGGTGCTGATGGATGGCGGCCGCATCGTCGCCGACGGCCGGCCGGCCGAGATCATGGCCGATGAAAAGCTGATGCAGACCCATGGCCAGGAAAAGCCCCATTCGCTGATCCCCCACCAGAATCCCCACCACCGGGCCCCGGAGGGCAACCGCTAGCGAACGGCGGCCAGGCGGGCCAGGGCCGCCAGGCAGGAGTCTACCTCCTCCCGGCTGTTGAACCAACTCAGGGAAAGGCGGAGAGTGCCTTCGGGGAAGGTGCCGAGGCTGCGATGGGCGGCGGGCGCGCAGTGGAGACCGGCCCGGGCCATAATCCCGAACTCCCGCTCGAGGCGCAGAGCCAGCTCGGAAACCGCGCAGCCGGCCAGGCGCAGGGAAACCACCGGGCAGCGGGGCAGCTCCCGGGGCGGCCCGTAAAGGGTGATGCCGCTGATCGCGGCCAGGCCCACCAGCAGGCGGTCGGTCAGGTCCTGTTCGTGCCGGGCGATGGCCGCCAGGCCGACCCGGTTGATAAAGCGGATCCCGGCGGCCAGGGCGGCGATCCCCAGAGTGTTGGGGGTGCCGGCCTCGTAGCAGTCCGGGGCGAAGTCGGGCTGGTTTTCCTGCTCGGAATTGCTGCCGGTCCCCCCCATGCGCAGGGGCCGGAGGGGCAGGTCCGCCGCCATCACGAAGCCGCCGCTGCCGGTGGGGCCGAAAAGCCCTTTGTGGCCGGTAAAGGCCAGCAAATCAATGCCCGCCTCATCCACGGCCAGGGGGAGATGGCCGGCGGACTGGGCCGCGTCCACCAGCAGCCGGGCCTGGCCTTTACGGGCGGCGATTTCGGCCAGGGGGGCGATGGTCCCGCAGACGTTGGAAGCGTGATTGATGATGATCAGGCGGGTGTTGGGCCGCCGCAGCCGGTCAATGGCGGCGGGGTCGATTTCGCCGCCGGCCGAAACGGGCAGCAGGGAAATGGCGATCTCGCCCCGGCTTTCCAGATAGCGCAGGGGCCGCATCACCGAGTTGTGTTCCAGGCCGGTGGTGATCACGTGATCACCGGAACCCAGCAGGCCGAAAATCCCCAGATTGAGGGCCTCGGTGACATTGGCGGTGAAAATGACCCGGGAAGAATCGGCACAGCCGAAGAACTCGGCCAGCAATTCCCGGGCGGCGAAAATCTCCCGGCCGGCGGCCAGGGAATAGCGGTGGGCAGCCCGGCCCGGGCTCAAGGCGATCTCCCGGGGCAGCCGGCTTAAGACCTCCAGCACCTCCGGCGGCTTGGGAAAGGAGGTGGCAGCGTTATCGAAATAGATGGCTTTTTCCAATTCAACCCTTAACAGCCGGCCGCCAATCAACCCGGAACCGGCAAAAGTTCAGCAACCATAACCAACACCAACAGACCGGAATCCCCCAAAAAAACGTAAACCGCCGGCAGTGCCGCAGGTTGCGGCAAGCAGGCCGGCGCCGCTTACATCGGTACGCAAGCCGGCCTGATCGCCGCAAGATGCGGTGCTGCCGGTGGTTTACGGGCGGATGACGGTTTGGGCCTCGGCCATCCCCTTCATGATTTCATACATATTGGTCACTTCACCCACCCGCAGTTTTTCCTGAAGGCCGAAAAAATCCAGGCAGGTGCCGCAGGAATAAACCCTGCTCCCCCGGCGAACCAGTTCCCGCAAAGGCTCCAACAATCCCTCATCCGGTTCAGCGCCGGCGGTGATCCGCACCCCGGCATTGTAGAAATAAAGGGCGCCGGGCAGCGGGTCCAGGGCCGGCAGGGTCTTGATAAAGGCCCGCATCAACACCCGGCCCAGCTCTTCATCGCCCCGGCCCATGGTGTCGGCGGTAATTATAGCGACAACCCCGCCGCCGGCGGGATAACAGAGATATTCTTCCGGCGCGGCGGCTTCCGCCCCGGCCCCGGAACCGGCGCTGGCCCCGGCTGCGGGGGCTTGCTCGATGGTCAGGCGGAAAACTCCGTCCTCCTCGCGCTCATCAACCGCCAAGCCCTGGCTGCGGGCAAAACGGGTCACGTTGCTGCGGGCGGCCTCGTTGTCGACCAGTACTTGCAGCCGGCCCCCGGCCATGGCGTCCAGGGCCTCCTTGGTTTGAATCACCGGCTGGGGGCAAAGCAGCCCCCGGCAGTCCAGTTCCCGTGCTTCCGGATTCCCGGCCATTTTGATACCTCCCGGTTAGCGCCGGACCGCTTGCGGCCGCGGCTGACAGAGTTACAAAAATCAGGGGAAGCCTGACTCAACCGCCCCGGACTGAAAGGGCGCGAACAATGCCGGCCCCCGGTCAATTCTCACCCAGCATGGCAAAACCATCGATATTGGCCAGCATGAAATCCACCACCGCCTCGGGCCCCATTTGCGAGGAATCGACGATCACCGCGTCGTCGGCCGGCCGCAGGGGGGCCAGGGCCCGCTGGGAATCATCCTGGTCCCGCCGGATGATCTGGGCCAGAATCTCCTGGTAATCGGGCTCGTCGCCCCGTTGCCGCAACTGCTCGCAGCGCCGCCGGGCCCGTTCTTCCGGGCTGGCGTCGAGATAAAATTTATGCTGGGCCCCGGGAAAGACCACCGTGCCCATATCCCGGCCCTCGGCCACCAAACCGCCCTGGGCGGCCATAAGCCGCTGCAGCTCGGTGAGTCTGCGCCGAACCTGGGGATAGGCGGAAATCCGCGAGGCCTCCAGTCCCATTTTCGGGGTGCGAATGGCGGCGGAAACATCCTCGCCGTTGAGTCGCACCCGCACATCATCATCACCCTCGGCCGGACTGAGTTCGATCTCCAGCTTATCCAGGGCCGCCTCCAGGGCCTCGGCATCTTCGGGATCGATGCCCGCCCGGCGGACATGCAGCCCCACCGCCCGGTACATGGCCCCGGTATCGAGATAGGTGTAGCCCAGGCGGGCGGCCAGCAGCCGGCTGATCGTACTCTTGCCCGCTCCCGAGGGTCCGTCAATGGTGACCACGGCTTTCTTTTCAGCGGCCATAACCAAGCTCCTTCAGGCTTTGCTCCAGACTGCGGAGGAAACGGTCGTTTTCCGCCGGTTTGCCGGGGGTGATCCGGATATAACCGGGGTAACCGTAGGCGTTCATCGGCCGGACGATGACCCCCTGGCGCAACAGGTGCTCGTAGAGGGCTCGGCCGTCGCCGCCGATATCGATGAGGAAAAAATTGGCCTGGCTGGCAAAGGCCCGGCAGCCCAGTTCGGTCACCGCCGCCGCCAGGCGGGCTTTCTCCCGGGCGGTGGTTTCCAGGGTAAGGCGGTAGTGCTCATCGTCCTCCAGGGCGGCCAGGGCCCCGACCTGGGCGGGAGTGCTGACATTGAAGGGCTGGCGGACCCGGTGGATATAATCGGCCAGTTCTTCCCGCATCAGACCGTAACCCACCCTGAGCCCGGCCAGCCCGTAAGCCTTGGAAAAGGTGCGCAGGGCCACCACCGGCACCGGACCGTCCAGGTAGCGGCGGGCATCCAGGCGCAGCTCGGGATCGACGAAATCGACGTAGGCCTCGTCGAGCACCACGATGACCCCCTCCGGCACCCGGCCCAGGAAATCCTCGAACTCGCCGGCGCTGAAAACCGTGCCGGTGGGATTGTTGGGGTTATCGAGAAAAATCATCCGGGTACGCTCGCTGACCGCCGCCAGGATGGCGGCCAGATCATGCCGCATGTCCTTGAGCGGCACCACCCGGTTGACCCCGCCCTGGGCCTGGACCACGTTCTGATAAACCAGGAAGGTGGGATGCGAGGTCACCACCTCTTCCCCGCTGGCCAGGAAGGCGGCGGCCAAAAGCCCGATGAGTTCATTGGAGCCGTTGCCGAAAACCAGGCGTTGGGAAGGCACCGCCAGCCGCTGGGCCAGCTCCCGGGCCAGGTAGTAGCAACTGCCGTCGGGATAGCGATGCAAGCCGGCCAGGCAGGCGGTAATGGCGGCCAGCGCCTTGGGGGACGGCCCCAGGGCGTTTTCATTGGAGGCCAGCTTGATCGAGCCACTGATCCCGTACTCCCGTTCCAGCTCCTCGATGGGCTTGCCCGGCGGATAAGGAATCAGGCCGGCGATATGGGGGGCTACCTTGATGGGCATAAAAAATCCTGTTTGGCAGGGAGAAACCCTCCCTGGATTATGAGTGCAACCACCAGCAATGCCGGGGCCGGGGAGCCGAGGGGCAAAAGCCGGCCCCTCCCCGCTTCACAAAACCGGGCGTCGCTCCGTCAGACCCAGCCGTTTTTCCAGGTCGGCGGCCACCCGCAGGATCTGATCCTCGCGGTAGTGGGCGGCCTGGAGTTGCAGGCCGATGGGCAGCCCGGCGTCACTGAAGCCGCAGGGCAGCGACATCCCCGGCAAGCCGGCCAGGTTGGTGGGGATGGTGAGAATGTCGGTGAGATACATGCTCAGGGGGTCGCTCTTGGCCCCCAGGCGCCAGGCGGGGGTGGGGGTCACCGGGGAGACGATGACATCGCACTCCTTAAAGGCCCGCCGGTAATCTTCGATGATCAGGGAACGGACCTGCGAGGCCTTGCGGTAATAAGCGTCGTAATAGCCCGAGGAGAGGGCATAGGTGCCGATGATAATCCGCCGTTTGACCTCGGGGCCGAACCCCTGCGACCGGCTGCGGCGGTACATGGCGGCCAGCTCGTCCGCCGCCGGATCCCGGTGGCCGAAACGGACCCCGTCGTAGCGGGCCAGGTTGGAGCTGGCCTCGGCCGGGGCGATCACGTAATAGGCGGCCACCCCGTATTCGGTGCGAGGCAGGCTGATCTCGCGCAGTTCGGCCCCGGCCCCTTCCAACTGGCGAATGGCCGCCTCCACCGTCCGCTGGACATCGGGATCCAAACCGACCTCGAAATATTCCCGGGGCAGGCCCAGGCGCAGGCCGGCCAAACCCTGGTCCAGGGCGGCGGTAAAATCCGGCACCGGCTCCCGGACCGAAGTGGAATCCCGGGGATCGTGGCCACAAATGGCATTGAGCAGCAGAGCGGCGTCGCGGACATCCTTGGTGATCGGTCCCACCTGGTCCAAGGAAGAAGCAAAGGCCAACAGTCCGTAACGGGACACCCGGCCATAGGTGGGCTTGAAGCCCACCACCCCGCAATTGGAAGCGGGCTGGCGGATGGAACCGCCGGTATCGGTGCCCAGGGCGGCGACGCATTGATCGGCGGCCACCACCGCCGCCGAGCCGCCGCTGGAGCCGCCGCAGATATAATCGAGATTCCAGGGATTGCGCGGCACCGCGAAGGGCGAGTTTTCATTGGCCGAGCCCATGGCGAATTCGTCCATGGTGGTCTTGCCGATGATCACCGCTCCGGCTTGCCGCAGTTTCGCCACCACGGTGGCGTCATAGGGCGGGATGAAGTCCGCCAGGATTTTCGAGCCCCCGGTGGTGCGCAAGCCCTTGGTACAGAGGACATCCTTGACGGCGATCGGCACCCCGCACAGGGGCGGCGCCGCGCCCGCCGCCAGGCGCCGGTCGGCCTCGGCAGCGGCGGCCAGGGCTCCTTCCCGGTCCAGGGTGATGTAGGCGTTAACCTGCTCACCGGTGGCCGCGATCCGGTCCAGCACCGCCCCGGTGGCCTCGCGGGAAGAAATTTTGCCGGCGGCCAGGGCCTCGGCCAGGCGGGCGATGGTCAGACAATTGACATCCATATCAAATCACCCTGGGAACCACGAAGGCTTCACTGGTGGCCCGGGGCGCGTTGGCCAGGGCTTCCTGCCGGGGCAGGGAGGGCTGCACCTCGTCCTCCCGGAAGGCGTTGACCTCGGCCAGGGCGTTGCTCAGGGGCTCCACTCCGGTGGTATCCAGTTCGCTCAATTTATCGACATACTGCAAAATGTTGCTTAGCTCGGCAGCCAGGCCCTCGACTTCCTCCGGCTCCAGTTCCAGCCGGGCCAGCCGGGCCACTTCCGCCACTTTTTCCGGTCCGATGCGCATAAAATATCCTTAAAAGTATCACTTTTATTGTTCTTTATCGGCGCCGGTAAGGCCGCCCGAAGCCGGGCGCCGCTGCAGGCCCGCCGCCGGGCCCGGGCCCGACTCGGCTTAACCGAGCAAAACAACTAAGCAAAACAACCAAAAAGCCAGATCATCCAGGAATTGTCCAGTATTTTTTTGCCGTTTCCCGGGCGTATTCCAGGGCCCGCAGGGGGCCCACGGCCTGGCGGAGGCGAGTGCGGCTTTTTTTCGGCAACAGCCGGTCGCCGGCCATTTCCCCGAGGCAGGCCAGCACCCCCCGCTCCATGATGGTCAGGTCGTAGCCGCCCTCCAGGACCATGACCAGCCGCCCGCCGCAGAGCCCGGCGGCCAGCTCGCCCAGCACCCCGGTCATGTAGGCGTATCCTGCCTCGGTGACCATCATGGTGCCCAGAGGGTCGCCGCCATAGGTGTCGAAGCCGGCGGAAACCAAGATCAGTTCAGGCCGGTACTGTTCGGCCAGGGGAGTGAGCAGTTCGTTGAAAATCCGGGCAAAGGCCGCGTCATCCTGGCCGCCCTGGAGCGGCACATTGATGGTATAGCCCTCGCCCCGCCCCCGGCCGGTTTCGCTGAGGGCTCCGGTACCGGGAAAATAGGGATACTGGTGGGTGGAAAAAAAGAGAACCTGGTCGGTATCGTAAAAGGCCTGCTGGGTGCCGTTGCCGTGATGAAGGTCCCAGTCGACGATCAGAATCCTTTCCAGGCCGAGATTCTGCAAGGCATGGCGGGCCGCCACGGCGATATTGTTGAAAAGGCAAAAGCCCCGGGTCCGGTCATGTTCGGCGTGATGGCCCGGGGGCCGGACCAGGGCGAAGGCTTTATCAGCCTCGCCCGCCGTCACCAGGTCGACGGCCTTCACCGCCGCTCCGGCGGCCAGGCAGGCTGCCTCGTAAGAGCGAGGCGAGGTACAGGTGTCGGGATCGAGGCACTCAAAGGGACTGCCGGCGGTGGCCGCCACCCGAGCGATATGGGCCCGGCTGTGGTTCAGGGCCAGGGTGTCCTCGTCGACCGGCAGGAAATCGGGAAACAGAAAACGTTGCCGCTGTTCAGGCCGGGCCAGTTCCCGGTAGAGCCCGACCAGGCGCTGGGGGACTTCGACATGGCCTGGGCCCGGATCATGGGCCAGAAAAACCTCGCTCTGCAGCACCGCCGTTTTGCTTTTCATCACCGGCCCGTCCCTTTTTTAGCCCTTGAGCTTTTCATATTCAATATCGGCCGGCAGACCGGGCTGGCGGGCCATGGCCACCGCCAGTTGATCGCAGCGTTCGTTCAGGGGGTTGCCGGCATGGCCGCGCACCCAGTGAAAATTCACCGTCAGTTCATCCACCAGGTCCAGCAGCCGGCCCCAGAGATCGGGGTTGAGGGCAGGCTGGCGGTCGGCCTTGACCCAGCCCCGGCGGCGCCAGCCCCGGGCCCAGCCTTTGCTGATGCCGTTGACCACGTAGCTGGAATCGGAATAAAGCCAGACCGGCCGGTCGCGGTGCTCCAACTCGCTCAGGGCGACAATGCAGGCCATCAATTCCATCCGGTTGTTGGTGGTAAGCCGGAATCCCCCGGCCAGTTCCCGGCACTGGCCGTTAAAGAGCTGGACGACCCCGTAACCGCCGGGTCCGGGATTGCCCAGCGCCCCGCCATCGGTGTA
>NZ_JBIPKI010000030.1:0-31318 GCF_044068515.1 Desulfurivibrio nitratireducens | reverse complement strand
TCAGATAAAGGCGATATCCACCGAGGGGCGCAGATTGGCGCAGGCCGCCAGGGCCTCGTGGATCTTGTGGGTCTTGAATTCATTGAGCAGGGCCGGATTGGCGGGCTTGCCGGCGTCATAATCGACCAGGGCCTGCTGGTTGAGGTTGTAGTCGAAGCGCGGGGCCCATTTTCGGGAGCCCAGCCGGGCGGTGGTGGAGCAGTTGTCCACCATGAAGGCCACGCCCTTGTGATGCATGTAGGGGTTGAGGGAGTCAACCGCCTCGATCACCGATTCGTTGGCGACTTCGCTCAGGCAGTGGCCTTTTTCGATCAGCAGGTCGATCTGGGCCATCATCGTGGCGCAGTAGATGCCGGCGGTGAAGGGATGGATGGCGATGTTATCCTGGCGTTCGGCCCGGACCTTTTCGCCCACCTGCCACATCCGGGTGCCGTCGATGGTGCCCATGGGAAAACGGGCGTTGCGCTGGCCGGCCATGATCACGCTGCGGATTTCGTTGCAGCTGGAAACCTCGTCATAAATTTCCAGCAAGATATCGAAAGCCGGTTTGTAGGCGTGGGTGTAAGCCCGCTCGAAAATTTCCCGGCCCGGGCCGTCGAGCTGTTCGTAAACGGCCCGAATGCCCCGATGGGAAATGGTTTTGCTGATCGGCCCGGTGATGGTTTCCACCGAATCGATAAAGGCCTGCTTTTCATCTCGGCCTTCCTCCATGACATAGCGGCGGTAAAGCATTTCAACAATCCCGTGAACCGCTCCCAGCAGAATGCCCCGCTCGCCGAAGATGTCGCTGCGGAATTCATGGCCCAGGGTGGTTTTGAAGATATAGGGCGCGCCCACGGCCACGGCCCAGCCCAAAGCCTGATCGGTGGCTTTGCCGTCGATGTCCTGTTCCACCGCGAAGCTGCAGTTGATCCCGGCCCCGTTGACCTGCTTGCCCTGAACATAAAGGCGGCGCACCGAAGGTCCCATGCCCTTGGGGCAGACCCCGATCACGTTGACGTTCTTGGGGAAATACTTGCCGATGCTTTCCAGGTAACCCAGGAGAAAGCCGTGCGAGAGGCCCAGGGTGGCGCCCGGCTTGAGATTGTCGAAAACTTCCTGGTAATGTTCGGCCTGGGCGGAATCGGAAATCAGCAGCAGCACCATTTCCGATTCCCTGATCACCTGGTGCATCTCCCCCAGGGTGCCGGCCTCTTCATTGAAGCCGGCTTCCCGGGCCGCCGCCAGGGAGGAGCTGCCGGGGCGCAAACCGATCTTGACCCGGATAGCGGTATCGGCTAAAGAATCCCGCAGGTTCTGAGCCTGGGCCGGCCCCTGGGAGCCCCAGCCGATGACCCCGATCTGCTTGATCCCGGCGAAGGCTTTGACCAGCAAGGGAAATTTGTCCCGGCCGCCGCGGACGATCAGTTCCTCGGTGTCGGCCAGCTTCAGGGTTTCGGTGCCAAATACATCTGATTTGAAAGTGAGATCCATGGAATATACCTCCGTAAAATGAGATCCGGGCTATTGCTTGGAGAATAAAGTCGAATCCATCTTTATACCCTAAAGATGAAGGTCCGTAAACCGCAAAACAGCAAGCATTGAGGTAGCCAAATGAGAGAGAGAAAAATTCAGGCGCTCTGCGGCTGGGCGCTTGTCGGCCTGCTGGCCGTTGTCTTGAGTTCGGGTTGCGCTCCCATGGTGTTCGGGGCGGGGGTCGGCACGGGCTACAAGGTCCATCGCGATGACCGGACCGCGGGCCAGCAGCTTGACGACACCACCGTCGCATCCCGGGTCAAGTTCAGGCTGGCCGGGGAACGGGGGGTGCCGGCCCGCCGGATTGACGTGGATGTGGTCGAGGGGGTGGTTCACCTGTCCGGTTTTGTCGCCAGCGAGGAGATCAGGCAGCGGGCCGGCGCAATCGCCGCCGAGGTGGACGGAGCCCGGCAAGTGCGCAACAATCTGCAGGTGGGAACCCGGACCTGGGGCGAAGCCCTGGCGGATCGTCGCACCGGGGCCAAGGTCAAGCTCGCCCTGCTCGAGGACGAAGAAGTCAAGGCCCTGGGCCTCGACGTCGATGTTTACCAGGGGGTGGTCTTTCTCAACGGGGTGGTGGCCGATAGCACCCTGAAAAGCCGGGCAGGGGAGATCGCTGCCGGGATGGAGGGGGTGCGGGAGGTCAGAAACCAGATCATGGTGAACCCCTGATTTTTATCGGTCCGGTCAATAAAAAAGGGGGCTGCCGATAAAATCGGCAGCCCCCGAATTTTCCTGGGGTGAGCGATGGGACTTGAACCCACGGCCTCCGGGGCCACAACCCGGTGCTCTAACCAACTGAGCCACGCCCACCATAGGGACCGGTCTTCAGATCGCCGCAGCGACGAGAACCGGAATGATCCATATAGCTAATTAGCCCCATTTTGGCAAGGGGAAATCGTAACTGCCGCCCCATGGTTGCTTTTAGAGGAGGCCGGAGCCAGTCGATGGGCCGATGTTTTGGTCCCCCCCCGACCCGGGGCCGCTCGTTCTCGAGCCGCCGGGCCTGAGTTGGCAAGCCGGGCGGGAACCCGGTCCTTATTGAGCCTGGTGGCCGCAGTGTTTGCAGACCTTGGCCTGGCTCTTGATAATTTCCGAGCAGGCCGGGCATTCCCGGCGATGCAGGGATTGCAGCAGTTCAACGATGGTCATGTTAACCTGCTGTTCCAGGTCGGTGGTGCGAAAGCTGTGGTTGCGCAAGGGATCGATGCAGGCCAGGTCCTTGAGCTCCAGCAGCAGTTCGCAGGCCCGCTTGCGCGCCAGCGGGTCGGCATGTTCGTCGGTGAGGAGATAGAGTACCGGCTCCAGGTCCTGTTCGGCGACGCAGCTTGCCAGTTGGGCGGTTGCCTCCTTTTCCCGGGCGTAGCGGCGGTTCTGCTGCTGCAGCTCTTCGATATTGATCTCCGATCCCTTGAAGGCGTCCTTGCCGCCCACCATCATGCTTTCCCCCTTGTCGTTGCCGGGGCACAAGACATAGCGACAGGAGGCGGAGTGACCGTAACGATCCTCGAATTCCTGCCAGCTTTTGCTGTAAAGCGAACATTCATCGTTGAGGCAGATAAAGAGAATGTCGGTGCCCCAGCCCAGGCCGTCGCCGACATGGAAAGGGGGCGCTTCGCAACAGGACAGTCTTTGCCGGCAGTGGGGGCAGAAATGTTCCTCCTGCGCCAGGCGCAGGCAGCGTTCGGTGCGATCTTCAATCATCTGGGTAACTCCTGTATCAAATAGAGGGTTTTAGGAGAGGGTTTGAGCTTTGTGGCGAGCCCGGGGAGCGCAACCGGCCAGGGTCGGTGTCGTTGGCCGGGCTACGGAATATCAATTTTTGAGAATGTAATGCAGAAACAGGGTGAGGTCAATGCGGGCCCATTTTTTTTTGCCGCCTGACCTTGGCAAAGATTCAAACATGGTTTGGATTATCAATAAGTCGTGTGATAAAATGAAAAAGTAAACCCAAAATTATCTCGGAGCGGCGGGCTGGTTGGCGGTTCGGCCAGCCTTACTGCCGGCGGCATGAACCGAGGCCAGGCCAAACACTTTTCCTTGACTTCTGTAGGTGTATTGCTTGCGGCCAGTCGTGGGCCAAGGAAGATTTCTTTTGTTGATGGCAGTTCGTTCGGCTTGCGCTGAATTTGGGCAACTTGACAGCCGGAGCATGGGACAGGGGAGATGGCAGAGCGTAAGGACCTCCTTGACGAAGCAGCTAAATATTCCCCCGGGGCGTTGCAAGCAGAAATCCGCAAGTCTCAGCGGGAAGTGGAACGGCTGCGCCAAAACCGCAACGCCCTTTTCGACATCATGTCGGAGATGGTCCTGCTGATCAGGGAAGATTTCGTCATCGAACACCTGAACCAGAGCGCGGTCCGGATTTTTGGCGATCTCCGGGGCAAAATGTGCCACCAGGCTCTCGACTGCGATCCCCGGACCGCTCCCTGCTGTCCGGTGCAGAATTCCGCCGGGGCACAGGACTGCCAAGGCCAGCTCGAGCGCCGGATCGGCCAGCTGGTGGTCGAGTACAATTACGTCCCCTTCCAGGGCTACCAGGGCGAGCAACTGGTCATGCTGGTGATGCGCGACATTACCCAGCGCAAACGCCAGGAAGAGGAGCTTATCGCCATCAACCGCGATATCGAAACCGTGCTCCAGCAGAAGATCCGGGATCTCAAGGAGAGCGAAAGGGTGCGGCGCGAACTGGGCCGGGAAGTCAATGTCCTGCAGCGGGAACTGGCCCGCCATACCCGTTATGAAGACAACATGGTGGGCAAGTCCCGCAAGTTTTGCGAACTGCGGGATCTGATCCGCCACGTGGCCGATTCCGACACCACCATCCTGATCACCGGCGAGTCGGGCACCGGCAAGGAACTGGTGGCCGATCTCATTCACCGCCGCAGCCGCCGCAAGAATCGGCCCTTTTACAAATTCAACTGCGCCGCGGTTGCGGAAAGCCTGCTGGAGAGCGATCTCTTCGGCTATGAAAAAGGGGCCTTCACCGGCGCCGCCGCCCGCCGCCAGGGCAAATTTGAAATCGCCGACCGGGCCACGATTTTTCTCGACGAGATCGGCGACATCAGCCCCCGGATGCAGGTTTCCCTGCTGCGGATCCTGGAGAGCGGCGAATTCGTCCGGGTCGGGGGCAACCAGCCGGTGCGGGTCGACGTCCGGGTGATTACCGCCACCAACGTCGATCTGGCCGCGGCCGTCCAGGCCGGCAAGTTCCGGGCCGATCTCTATTACCGGCTCAACGTGATCAATATCCACCTGCCTCCGTTGCGGGAGCGGCGGGAAGACATCATCCCCCTGATCACCCACTTCGTCCGCAAATACCGCCACGCCTTCCAGAAGGAAATCGATTACCTCCCCAACCGGATCATCGATCGGCTTTTGGCCTATGACTGGCCGGGCAACATCCGGGAGCTGGAAAACGTGATCAAGCGGGCGGTGCTGCTGGCCCGGGAGAATGTGATCACCGAGCGGGAACTCTCTTTCGAATGCCTTGCTCCGGCCGCCTGCCCGACTCCGGAGGTGGGCAACCGGATTGAAAAACGCCTGCTGGAGCAGCCTCTCAAGACCAGCGTGGCCGAATTCGAGGCCAAGATCCTGGCCATCGCCCTGGACCGCCACCCCAACCCGCAGAGCGCCGCCCGGGCCCTGGGCCTGGGCAAAACCACCTTTTACGACAAGCTGAAGCGCTACGGCCTCTCCACCGCCGGCCGCTGAACCTTGGCCTGGTATTGTTTTTGCATTGATTACCCCTCAGTCGAGACATGCCGTACGGCATGTTTCATTTTATCTGCGGGGGGAGGGAGATGAACGCAAACCACGAGCCGCTGCCGGGCTGCCCTTATTTTCGGCCCCAGTGGGAGCGGATCTGCACCATGACCGTTTGCGGCCTCTACGTTCCCCTGGCCGAGCACGTCGGTCAATACTGCCGTACCGGCCGCTGGTCCCATTGCCCCCAGTACCTCCGGGGCTGCCATAGCCTGTTGGAATTCAACTGGCAGCGGGGCCTGTTCCAGGCAAAGGGCCGCCGCCGCCATCGCCGGGTGGCCCGGCGTTTCGCGGTGAACCTGTTCTGGCCCGCCGATACCCCGGCCGCCGGCGAGGAAAGCCGAACCCCAGTGGCCTGGACCCTTGACCTGAGCCGGGGAGGGCTCCGCATCGAAAGCGAGCAGCCCCTGGCTGCCGGGGCCGCGGTCCGCTTTGTCCTCGGAGACGATTCCCCCCGGCCGGGCTTAAGCGGCTGGGCCCGGGTCCGCTGGCGCCGCCTCATCTTCCCGGCCGGCACCTGCCTGGTCGGTTTTGCCTTCTGCGAGCCCCAAGCCGGCCGAGCCTTGAGTGAATGCTGTCGCCTGCCCTGAGCCCGCGCCGGCCGGTGCCGCCCCGGCTGCATATTTCCTTGTTGTTCCCGTTTCCCCGTCCCGTCGGTTGCCGGCTCATCGGAACCGCCGCCAAATGCCTGCCCCATTCCGGAATTCGGGAAAGATTTGCCGGGCGGGCCGCCCGGTTTTGTCCTTAGTTTTCGGCCGGGGCAAAGTCCGTAGTGCCTGCCCGGCCGGACTCCGCCGCCTTTGTTATGTTTGGCCGGGTCGGGTCGGGCCGGACCGGTCGGTCGGCGGGTTCCATCGGCTAAGAGGCGGGTGATAGTGCAAAACTTGGCTACCCATCCCGGCCTAAGCGCCGGGCATAAAAAAACCCCGGGAGCCGAGGCTCCCGGGGGCTGGATTTTGGCATTTGGCTGAGGCAGGGTTTTTGGCTTACCCTACATGATCGGCTCCATTTCTTCTTCTTCGCATTCGTCCATCCAGCCGACCACGGCGTGGGCGGCGACCCAGAAGTCTTCCTCAATCCCGCAAACCGTGGCTTCGGCGCTCAGGCCGTCAGCGGCGATTTCCGGGCTGACGCCCAGTTGACCCGGGGAGGAGATGTAACGGTCGCGGCGATCCTTCGGCAGCATATCTGTGCCGACCCAGAGATGGGCTTCCAGCAGGGTATATTCGAATTCCAGTTCTGGGATAGTGTTGTCGATGGCGTAGGTCACGGTGACGCAGCCAGCGTCATAGTCAACCTCGACCGTGCCGACCACGGTGCCGTTAGCGAGGATGTTCTGGCCGGCCCCGGCAATCAGATCCATCACGACGGGAAAGTCATCCGTGGTGGCAAAGGCGTTGGTCCAACCCCAGTTGTTGGAGCCGGTGATGGTGTTGTTGGCGGTCGCCCGGCCTTCACCATAGGCCCAGGCGGTGTCGTCAAAGGGGCAGAGTTCCTCTTCTTCCACGACCACGAAGTTGCCATAGGCGTAGGGCAGAACTCCGACTTGCACTTTTGCGGCTTGTGGAATTGGGGCATCCGCCGCCGGGTCGAACTTCTCGATCCAGCCGCCGTTAAAATCAGTGGGAGTACCGAAGGTGGAGGTGGAATTATCATCGCGCATAATAGCCCAGAGGTAGCCCTCGGCATCCAGGCCCAGACCAACCGGCAGATTAAATTCGGTGTCGTAGGTCTTAGCAGGAGGTCCGGTCGCTCCCGCGAACTGCATAATTAGACCGTTACCCGAGGAGGTAATCCAGAGGTTGCCATCGCCATCCAGGGCCATCGCCCGGCCGTTCTGCAGGCCAGTTATGGTGTATAAATCGCGCGGAGCGCCATTCAAGTAAAAGGCCCGGAGCTCATTGTTATAGGAGCTGACCCAAAGAATTCCGTTAGCCTCGTCCAGTTCCAGGGCGTAGGGGTTGTGGAATGTTTCGTGTGTGGCTACCCCTGCCCCGGGGTTGGCGCTGTCGAAGGAAAATACCCCTTTTTGCGCCCCAATAGGGCCATAAGTGGTGCCAATATTGGGAGTTGAATCGCGGCTGGAAAACCAGATAATGCCGTCGCTGGTGATTACCGCGTCGTAAGGGGCGAAGGCGCCCTCGACCCGAGCGCCCACCACTGCATCCAACTCGCCGGTATTCGGATCATAGGTGTATTTCTGGAAATAGCCGCCGACGTAGAAGCCGATCCAGATGTCGCCGGCGCCGTCGATCACGATGGCCCGGGGGATGTCGCCATCTTCGCCCACCGGAAAGACCTGGACTGCCTCGTCGCTGCCGAAAGCCAGGGGAGCGGCATGGTCAGCGTTGGTGGTGGCCAAGCCGTCGGTATTGCCCTGGATGCGGGCCACCGACCCCACCGCGGTACGAGCAGGCGGTTCAACACTAGGGGCATTTTGATCAAATTCAGTATCAGTGGTAATCCAAGTCGGGGCGTTGCGGAAGAAATCGCCGGCGGTGTTAAGTACCCAGGCGTTGCCGCCGCTGTCCATCCCGATCCTTGAAGTCCGCCAGAAATAGGGGTGGACATCATTCCCCTCAACACCATAGCGCTGGGCCGTATAATAGCGGGCCACCGCTTGGCCGCTAAGCAACTCGACCTTGGAAACGCTGGCTTCCCCGTGGTTGGGGATAAAGGCATAGTTGGCGGTGATGTGGGATGAGGTTAGGGTGGCGGTTTGGCTCAGGCCGGCGCTGGGTCCTTCCGAGCTGCCGCTGTTGCAGGCAACCAGGTAGAACAGCGCCGCCCAGACCATCACGATCGGGACCAAATACCTTGATTTACATAATTTTCTTTGCATAATCTGATCCTCCCTGCAGGGGTTGACTCAAAGGATGGTCCAGGCTGAACCACCCGGCAAACACCGGCCGCAATACGGCGGCCACTCTGGCAAGGGATAGGAGCAATAAGCGTGCCGTTTGCCGACCGCGGAATTATCCTATAAAAATCAGAAAGTTGTGCGGGCCGGCGAATTTTAGCGGGCCTCAGTCGGTTCGGAAAACCGGACCGGGGGTTCCCTTTTACGGAATTGGCTGGGGAGAATCCGGGTTTGAAATTCTTCGCTGCCCCGGCCCCGCCGGGGGGCAACCGAGTCAGCCCTGGGTGGGCTGAATCGGGCGGAATCGCCGCCGCCCGCCCGGCCTGGCGGCTACGGCTCCTGATCCCCGCCACCTATCCGCGCACAGGGGCTAATCCCGCGTAAAATCCGTTGACTTTTTGGCCCCCGCTCAGTAAACAGTAACCGCATTTCGCAGTTCTGACGGGGAAAGCCGGGGCCGGTGGGCCACTTTTTCGGAAGCGTTTTTCACCGTTAACCATGCCGGCAGTTCCGCCCCCGGCCCCCCTTGGGCTCTGACCCCGGGAAAAGGGAAAACATCAGCCAATCAGCCAACACCAATCATGAACCGCCTGATCGCCTCCGGTCCGGTGGCCTCTTGGGAGTGGATACGAGAAACTTATGGTTAAAGAGGGAAGTTCCCGGTACGCCGAGGCCGGGGTAGATATCGACAAGGGCAACGAGTTTGTTGAGCGGATCAAGCCGATGGTGGCAGCCACCTTCCGTTCCGGGGTTTTGACCGGGCTCGGCGGCTTTGGGGGGCTTTTTGCCCTGGGCAGCGGCAAGTACAAGGATCCGGTCCTGGTTTCTTCCACCGACGGGGTCGGCACCAAGCTGATGATCGCCCAGCTCTGCGGCCGCCACGACACCATCGGCATCGACCTGGTGGCCATGTGCGTCAACGACATCGTGGTTTCCGGGGCCCACCCCCTTTTCTTCCTCGATTATTTCGCTTCCGGAGGCCTGGATCTGGAGGTGGCCACCGCGGTGGTCAAGGGCATCGCCAAGGGCTGCGAGATTGCCAAATGTTCCCTGATCGGCGGCGAAACCGCCGAAATGCCGGGCATGTACCGGCGCGGGGAGTATGACCTGGCCGGTTTCGTGGTGGGGATCAGCGAGCGGGAAAAGATCATCGACGGTTCGGATATCCGGGTCGGGGACACCCTGATCGGCCTGGCCTCCAGCGGCCTGCACAGCAATGGCTATTCCCTGGTCCGCAGGATTTGCTTCGAAGAACTCAAGCTTTCGGTCAACGACCGGATCGACGAATTCGGCTGCACCCTGGGCGAAGAACTGCTGCGCCCGACCCGGATTTACAGCGAGACCCTGCTCAACCTGATCAAGAACTTCCGGGTCAAGGGCCTGGTGCATATTACCGGCGGCGGCCTGATCGACAATGTCCCCCGGGTTTTGCCCAACGGCTGCAAGGCCTTGATCGATGCCAAAACCTGGGAGGTGCCGCCGGTGTTCGAATTTTTACGGCAAAACGGCCGGGTTTCCGCCCTCGAGATGTGCCGGACCTTCAATAACGGCATCGGCATGGTGGTGGTGGTGGATGCCAAGGAGGCGGAAGACGCCCTGAATCAACTGGAGGCCTTGGGCGAAAAGCCTTACATCATCGGGGAAATCGCCGCCGGCGGCCAAAAGGATGGCGCCGAGCCGCTGGTGGAAATCGACTGCGGCTGAGCATTATACGACCGTAAAGGCTCGGTGGGCCGGGGTGAGGCGTAACCACCCCTTTTCGGCCTCCGGGGCGCAAAACAAATTGCAATTACCAGGCGGTATTCCGGTTCCCGGAAGACCGCCTTTTTCGTTGCTCAGGGCTGGCAATCCTCGGTGCTGCCCTTGATTTTATCCAGGGCATGGGGCAGGGCGGGGAGCAGCACCTCGATGTTTTCCAGGGCCGCCCGGCGGCTGCCCGGCAGGTTGATGATCAGGCTCTGGCCCCGGCTGCCGGCCAGGCCCCGGGCCATTACGGCATGGGGGGTCTTCGTAAAGCTGGCCGCCCGCATGGCTTCGGCCATTCCGGGAATTTCCCGCTCGAGCAGGGGCCGGGTCGCTTCGGGGGTGACGTCGCTGGGGGCCAGGCCGGTGCCGCCGGTGGTGACGACCAGGTCGATCTGCCGGTCGTCGATCCAGGCCAGCAACACCCGCTGGATATCCTCGATCCGGTCGGGCACCAGTTCATGGGCTGCCACCGTGAAGCCCCGGGCGGCCAGAATCTCCATCAGCGCCGGGCCGCTGGTGTCTTCCCGCTCCCCCCGCGAACCCTTGTCGCTGGTGGTCAGCACGGCGCAAGTATAGTTTTTCATTTTTTCTTACTCCCTGGTTGGTGGTTTTCGCTCGATTTGGGCCGGGGCCCCGCGGCAAGCAAGCCGGCCCCGCCGGCCTGGCGGACGTCAGGCCATGGTATTCCGGAAAAGGATGTGAAGTCAAGCCGCTGTTGCCGGTCCTGCTGCTAAACGGCGCTTGTTTTTCCGGAGCCCGACTGCTAAGTTACTTCCGTTTACCCTCCGTCTCGGGGTAAGAATTTTATCATGATCCGCGGCCAGCAGCGAGAGTTCAACCCTATGGCAAAATCCGCCGAGCAAACCGGGACCATCGCCCGTTCCGCCGCCGTGGTAAGTTTCGCGGTGCTGTGCAGCCGGGTGCTGGGGCTGGTGCGGGAGCAGGCCTTTGCCATCCTTTTCGGGGCCGGCTACGCCTTCGACGCCTTCGTGGTCGCCTTTCGGATTCCCAATCTGCTGCGCGATCTTTTCGGCGAAGGAGCCCTGAGCGCCGCTTTTATCGCCGTTTTTGCCGCCTATAATGAAAAGGGAGAGAAGCAGACCTGGAAGCTGGCCAGCAATGTGCTGGTTTTTTTCGGGATCTTTCTCAGCCTGTTGACCCTGGTGGGGATTTTCGCCGCCGAACATCTGGTCCGCCTGCTGGTCCAGGAGGATTTCGCCCAGGTGCCGGGCAAGGTGGAGCTGACCGCCCGGCTCACCGCCATCATGTTTCCCTTCCTGGTCATGGTCTCCCTGGCTGCCGTGGTCATGGGGGTACTCAACACCAAGGGCCGCTTTTTCGTCCCGGCCATGGCTTCGAGTTTTTTCAACCTGGGCGCCATCCTGGGGGGGGTGGGGCTGGCGCTGGTGCTGCCCCGCTTCGGCCAGCCGGCCATCGTCGGGATGGCGATCGGGATCCTGATCGGCGGTATCCTCCAGTTGGTTTGCCAAATCCCGGCCCTGCGCCAAACCGGCTTCCGCTTCACCTTCCATCTCGATCTAAAAGACCCCGGCCTGCGCCGGATTTTGTGGCTGATGGTGCCGGCGGTGGTGGGCCTGGCGCCGCTGCAGCTCAATATCCTGATCAATACCTATTTCGCTTCTTCCCTGGCCGAGGGCACCCTCTCCTGGCTCAACTACGCCTTCCGCCTCTTCTGGTTGCCGGTGGGGCTCTTCGGCGTGGCCCTGGCGGTGGCCACCATGCCGGTGGTTTCCCGCTTTGCCGCCCAGCGGGATATGCCCCGGCTCCGCGAAACCTATGCTTCCTCGCTGACCATGGCTTTTTGCCTCAGCATTCCCGCTTCCGTCGGCCTGGTGATGCTGGCCGAGCCCATTGTCCGGGTGATTTTTCAGCATGGCCGCTTCGACGCCCTGGCCACGGTCAAAACCGCCGAGGTCCTGGCCTTGTATGCGGTGGGCCTCTTTGCCTATGCCGCGGTCAAGATCATGGTGCCGGTCTTCTATGCCCTGGACCGGCCCCGCTACCCGGTAATCGGCAGTTGCCTGACCATGCTGGTCAACCTGCTGATCATTCTCGCCACCATTGAATATCTCGAACATCAGGCCCTGGCCCTGTCGATTTCCGGGGCGATGACCGCCAACTTTCTCTTTTTGAGCTTCATGCTTTATCGCACCATGGGGGGTTACCCGGTAAGCTATCTCTTCCGGGGGCTGGCCAAGATCGTCTTGGCCTCACTGTTGATGAGCGGCTGGCTTATGGGGCTGCGGAGCCTGCTGTTTCCCGGCGGCCTGGCCGAGGATCGCCTGTTGCTGGATATCGCCGCGGTGGCGGTCTGTATTGGCAGCAGCGCCCTGCTTTATGGCGCGGCCCTGCAACTGCTCAAACTGCCGGAAATGAACCTGTTGGTTAAGCGTCTGCTGCGCCGTGGTGATCCGGCCAGTGTCGCCTGATTGAAAAGGGGGGAGAAACCGGGCGAGGACCGAATCCGGCCCCCGGTCGGCAAGGGTTCAAGCCGGGCCGGAAAGCGGCCTGCTCAGGCCCGGGCGAGGTCCGGTTCCGCCGGGGCTAAACCATGCTCGGCCAGGGCCAGCAGCACCGGAACGGCGGTGTCCACCCGGAGGATGCGGGGCCCCGGGGAGAAAAGACTGAAGCCCTGGGCGCGAAAACAGTCGACCTCAAAGTCCACCCAGCCGCCTTCCGGCCCGATGGCCAGCAATTGGCGCCGGCGACCGGTGGGGGAGGGGCCGGTGGTCATCCCGGTGCCGAGGGCCCCGGTCGCCCGGTTAGGCCCTGCCCCGGGATGGGCCAGCAGGCGGCGGCCGTAAAGGGGGGTTAGGCGGGCCACTTCGTCTTCAACAAACGGGCGGAAGCGGGGATGCAGCGAGACCGTCGGCAGAATGGTGTCCACCGCCTGTTCCAGGCCCTGGAGCAGGGCGGCCCGCAGCCCCGCGGGGGCCAGCAGCGAGGAGTGGAAAAAACTTTTTTCCACCCGCCGGGCATTGACCAGCATGATGCGTTGCACCCCCAGGGCGGCGGCCTGGGCCAGGACCCTTTTCAACATGATCGGCCGGGGCAGGGCCAGGATCAGGTCGGTTACGGCCTTGGCCGGCGGGCTCAACCGACAGTCAAGCCGCAGGGTGACCCGCTTGCCGTCCAGGTCCAGAACCCGGGCCAAGCCCATGGGGCCGTCGATGATGCCGGCCCGCAGGTTATCCCCCACTTTGCTTTTGAGGATTTTACGGATATGTTCGGCCCGGCGGTCGTCGAGAATGACGGTATCCGCCGCAAGCTCCGCCGGGTCCACGAGGATGATGTTCATATGCCGCCCTTATTAACACAGGCTCCGGCAAGCTGACAAGTTCCGTAAGCAGCCCCAAGCCCATGGCGGCGGCATCCCGGCTTTTAAGGAGCCGCCGGCGGGGAACCGGCAGCGGCGTGCTTTCGAGCAGCGCAACAAGGTGGTTTAACTTTTGCTGAAATATTCGATGCTACGTTTAATTTACAATATTGCCCTGCTGGCGGCTTTGCTGCCGATCCTGCCCTGGCTGCTGGTCAAGGTTGTCCGGGTTCCCGGCTATGCCGCCTGGATCAGATCCCGCCTGGCCTGGCAGACGAAGGAGCCGCGGGTTCCCGGCCGCAAGCCCTGTCTTTGGCTGCACGCCCTTTCGGTGGGGGAGACCGTTTCGGCGCGTCCGTTGTTGCGGGCCCTGCGCCACCGTTACCCGCAGGCCATTCTGGTTCTCTCCAGTTCAACCCGGGCCGGCGCGGCCCTGGCCCGGGAAACCTGCGCCGAGTTTGTCGATGCCCACCTGATCCTGCCCTACGATCTGCCCGGCGCGGCCACCCGGCTCAGCCGCCGCGTGCGGCCCGATCTTTTTATCCTGGTGGAAACCGATTTCTGGCCCAACCTGCTGCAGGCCCTGGCTGCCCGGCAAGTGCCGCTATTGTTGGTCAACGGGCGGATGTCCGCTTCCTCCTGGCGTTTTTATCGCTGGTTGCGGCCTCTGGTGCTCCCCTTGCTGTTCGCGCCCTTCAGCTTTCTGGCCATGCAGACCCGGGCCGAAGCGGCCCGCATGGTTGCCCTGGGAGTGGCGGAGGAGCGGGTCGGGGTGCTCGGCAACCTCAAATACGCGGCGGCGGCCGAAGCGGCCGCCGCGGGCCGAGGGCTGGAGCGGGCTGATCTGGGCATCGGCCCGGAAAAGCTTTTCTGGGTGGCGGGCAGCACCCATGCCGGTGAGGAAGAAATTATCCTTCGAGCCTGGCAACGATTGCGGCCCGAGTTCCCCGCCCTTTTTCTGGTGCTGGCGCCGCGGCGGGTGGAGCGGGCCGCCGCCGTGCTCGCCCTGGCTGCCAAAGGGGACGGCCGGGCCGGGCTGCGCAGTCGGGGCGAGATTGGGCTTGACCTGCTGATTCTGGACAGTTATGGCGAATTAGCCGCCCTTTACCCGCTTTGCGACTTGGCCTTTATCGGCGGCAGCTTGGTGCCGGCCGGGGGCCATAATCCCCTGGAAGCGGCGGCTTGCCATAAACCGGTGCTCTTCGGTCCCCACATGGAGGATTTTGCCGAAATAAGCCAAGATCTGCTGGCCGCCGGCGGGGCCTGCCGGGTCCACGATGAGGATGAGCTGGTCCAGGGCCTGCGCCGCTGGCTGGCCGACCCGGCGGCCCGCTCCGAGTGCGGTCGCCAGGCCGGGGAGCTGACCATCCGCCGAGGGCGGGGAGTTATCGCCGCCCACCTTGCTACTGTCGAGCGTCTGCTATGAACCCACGCCACTTGCAGCTATTCTTTGCCGTGGGCCGGATTTTTTCGCCGTTTTACGCGCTGCTGATGCGTTTGCGGGCCTGGCTGTACCAACGCGGCTGGCTGCGGCGGGAAAAAATGGCGGTGCCGGTAATCAGTGTCGGCAACCTGACCCTGGGGGGCACCGGCAAAACGCCCCTGGTCATCTATCTCTGCCGGCTGCTCCAGGGCCTGGGTTGCCGGCCGGCAGTGCTGAGCCGGGGCTACGGCCGGCGGCGCCGGCCCCGGCCGGCGAGCAAAGAAACCACTTCCCTGGTAGCCGGGTTGGCCGAAGTGGGTCCGGGGCCCTTAGACCCTGCCCGGCTTGCGCCGATGGTGGTCTCCGACTATCAAAATATATTGCTGGATTCCGCAACAGCCGGGGACGAGCCGGTGCTCCTGGCCCAGTCCCTGCCGGGGGTTCCGGTGCTGGTTGCCCCTCGCCGGGTGCTGAGCGGCCGCTACGCGGTTGGAGAAATGGGGGCCGACTGCCTGGTCCTGGATGACGGTTTTCAGCATCTTGCCCTGGAGCGTGATCTTGACCTGGCCCTGTTCAGCGCCCGCAACCTGCCTTTTAAGGTTGCCGGATCTGCTGCCGGCCGGCAAGAGACCACCGCGCCAGCGCCGCCCAGCCCTCACGCTGAATCGTTTTCCCCGGCCCGAGTTTTCCCCGGTGGCCCCCTGCGGGAGCCCTGGTCCGCCCTGGCCCGGGCCGACGCCCTGGTCATTACCGGGGTGGATTCCGCCAACCGGAATGAAGTGGCGGCTTTTCGTCGCTTTCTGGCCCATAAATTTCCGGCGCTGCCCTGTTTTCTTGGCGAGTATTTGCCGGTTTGCCTGCTGGACGCCGCCTCGAGACAAACTTTGGCCCTGGCCGAGGGCCGCGATCGCCCCTGGTATGGTTTCGCCGGCATCGCCAGGCCTGAGTCATTTCGCCAAACCCTGCTCGGGGCAGGTTTTAAGCTCACGGGCTTTCAGGCCTTCGCCGACCATTATCCCTATAGGGCGGCGGACTATCGGGCCCTGGTGGAGGCGGCAAAACAGCAGCGGGCCGAGGGTTTGATCACCACCGAAAAGGATCTGGTCAAGCTCACTCCCCTGGTTGATGACCTGCCCTTGCTGGCCCTGCGGATCGAGCTGGTCATGGATGAGGCTTTTGCCGCCTTTTGCCGGGAAAGGCTCGAGGGGTTGATCCCCCGCCGCTAAGCATGGCCATGGCTGCTTCCGGACCCCCGGGCCGGCGGCAAAGCTTGCTTGAGCCGGGGTTTCCGACCACCGATTGGCCTGGACTGTGTTTTTTTTGCCACAGATTGACCGGGCCGGGTTTAATCCTTCTCTGCCGGCTTAACAGCTTTATCATTGAAGATGGGTTGTTTTTCCTTCCTGCCCAAAAGTCCTCAGGCGCTGGCCTGCAAATTGCATTAAAGTTGAGTGCTCACCCTGGAGTATCAGGTGATGCATGGTGGGCGGGCTTTGGTGGCCCAGCGGCTGATTGGGCCGCCGCTAAATTATAACAGCGTAAGGATTCCGCGCCCAGGCGCGGCCGACATAACGAGGATCACCGGATCATGGATTCATTGCAGCACACTTTAAAAAGGAGCATCGGTTTTACCGGGATCGGCCTGCACAGCGGCAAACCGGTCCGCCTGGAGCTTTATCCCGGCGAGATCAACAGCGGCATTCGCCTGGTCCGCTCCGACCTGGGCCAGATGGAGCCGACGCCGGCTTTTATGGATCGGGTCGTGGATACCCGCTTGGCGACCACCATTGGGACCGATCATAATGCCTCCATCGCCACCGTCGAACATGTTCTGGCCGCCCTTGCCGGCCTGGGCATCGATAACGCGGTGATTGCGGTGGATGGTCCGGAAGTCCCGATCATGGACGGCAGCGCGGCTCCTTTTGTCCAGGTGCTGCGCCGGATCGGCCGCCGGCGCCAGCAGGCCTGCCGCTGGATGCTCAAGTTCAACGAGGTTGTCCGCTTCAGCGACGGCCGGGGTCGGACGGTTCGGATCGAACCTTACGACGGCTTTCGCATCACCTGCCGGATTGATTTCGAGCACGCCCGGATCGGCACCCAGCAGTTTGATATCGATATGACCCCGCGCCGCTTTGCCGAGGAAATCGCCGCCGCCCGGACCTTCGGTTTCTTCCGCGAGGTTGAATTGCTGCGCCGGAATGGTCTGGCCCTCGGCGGCTCGCTCGACAACGCGGTGGTGATCGATGACCATGGGGTGATGAACAGTGACGGCCTGCGTTACGCTGATGAATTTGTCCGCCACAAGGTGCTTGATCTGGTCGGCGACCTGGCCCTGCTGGGCTTTCCCATCTTGGGCCGGGTGGTGGCGGAAAAATCCGGCCATGGCCAACACCTGGGTCTCATGCAGGCGGTGGCCGCCCATCCGGAAGCCTGGGACATCGTGGCCTACGAAGGCAGCGGTGAATACCGGGTTCTGCGGCAACTGGCCCAGAGCACCAGGGCGGTGGGCGACAAGCTGCTGCCTTATCTGATGCCGCCTTCTCTGGCCTTAACCCCGGCCCATACCTGCTAAGCGGGGTTTTCACTGACCCGCCAGAGGCGGGGGTAGTTTTGATCAGCAAATTTTCCCCGGTTAATAAACCCGTGAGAGCGCTTCTCACGGGTTTTTTTGTCTTCTGCCTGCTCAGGCCGGGCTGACAAAGATCCCGCCAGCTTTACTGCTGGACCTGGGGCAGATGATCGGCTATCCTGGCGGAGTTCAATCAATCTTGCCGATTTCGGCAAAAAATCAAACCCGGGTGGCGACCCTGACAAATTTTTATCGACGGTGCGAATTGCGTTGCGGGAGGCGGGATTATGGCGGAGAATCAAAATAAGCTGGGGTTTATCGGCGGCGGCCGGATGGGAGAAGCTCTGATCAAGGGAGTGCTGGCCGCCGGACTTTACCGCAACGACCAGATCGTGGTGGCGGAGCCTGATCACCGCCGGCGGCAAACCCTGCACGATGCTTACGGGGTGTTGGGCGAAGCTGACGCCGGACCGTTATGGGATCACTGTTCGGTGGTGATTCTGGCGGTCAAACCCCAGGTCATGGACCTGGTTCTGAAACAAAACCGGGCCAAGATCGAGGCCGGGAAGCATCTGCTGATCTCCATCGCCGCCGGCATCCCTCTGGCCTTTATCGAGGCGGCCCTGGCCCCCTGCCAGGCCAGAGTTGTCAGAGTGATGCCCAATACCCCGGCTTTGGTGCTGGCCGCGGCCTCGGCCCTGAGCTCCGGCACCTATGCCGGCGATGATGATCTTAAGCTGGCGACCAGTATTTTCGCGGCGGTGGGGGAAACCGTCGTGCTGCCGGAGTCGGCCCTGGATGCCGTCACCGGCTTGAGCGGCAGCGGCCCGGCCTATGTTTTCACGTTTTTTGAAGCCCTGATCGACGCCGGGGTCAAGGTCGGTTTGAGCCGGGAAGTGGCCGAATTGCTGGCCCGGCAGACCATTCTGGGCTCCATGCGGCTGGCGGCGGAAAGTTCGCAAACCCCGGCCGAATTAAGGGCCATGGTTACATCTCCCGGCGGCACCACCATTGCCGGCCTGCATGCCTTGGAACGCGGGGCCTTCCGGGCCCTGATCATGGACGCGGTCGAGGCGGCCACCCGGCGCTCGGTTGAATTGGGCCGGGGCTGAACGGCTGACCCGGGCCGGCGGCAAAAGTAGCTGGAGCTGAAATGAAGGTTGGCAAGGTTGGCATTATCCTCAAGCGCGACTCCCCCGAACCTTTGCGGATCGGGCGGGAAATGGTCCAATGGTTCGCCGCTCGCGGGGTGGAGGCGGTGCTGGATCGCATCGAGGCCGACCATGATCTACTGATCGTCCTGGGGGGTGACGGCACCCTGCTGCATGTGGCGGCGGAGGCTTGCGATTTCGGGATTCCGGTCTTGGGGGTCAACCTCGGCGGCCTGGGTTTCCTCACCGAAGTGGCGGCGGAGGACCGTCAGGCGGTGCTGGAGAAAATTCTCACCGAAGAGTTGCCCATCGAAGAGCGGATGATGCTGCGGGTGCGTCTTTGTCGCCAGGGCATGGAACAACCTTGGCTTAACGCCCTTAACGATGTGGTGATCAGCAAAGGCACCGTGGACCGGATGGCCGAACTGGGGGCCTGGGTCGATGATGAATATCTCGCCACCTACCGGGCCGATGGGCTGATTATTGCCAGCTCCACCGGTTCCACTGCCTACAACCTTTCCGCCGGCGGCCCCATCGTCCACCCCAGGCTCAACGCCATCGTCGTTACCCCGATCTGTCCCTTCATGCTGGAGAGCCGGCCGGTGTTGCTGGCCGGCTCCAGCCTGGTCAGGGTCCGGATCGCTACCCGGCGCAGCGGAGAAAGAATAGCCGATAAATTGCAGGTCATAGCCGACGGCAACCGTTTCGGGGAACTGCAGGCGGGCGATATTCTTGAAGTGGCCGCTGCGGAAAAAAGCCTCCGCCTGATCTCTTCCCCTTGGAAAGGATATTTCGAAATTCTCCGGGGGAAGCTGAACTGGGGCGGAGGCCGTTGAGAAAACGTTCGGCAGCTTCAGCTTGGCGGGCGATCAGCAAGAAGCATAAAGGGCCTGCAAGCCACTTGCCCGCCAAAGCCGGGCTGCCGAAGGTTTAATTATTCTTTCTCTTGCAGGGCCTGATCCAGGACCTCTTTTTCCCGGGCCATGGCTTTTTTGCCTGCCTCGATGGCCGCGCTCAGGGTTTTCTTCTTTTCGTCGAGGTATTCCTTGCCCTCGCTGGCCAGTTGGCTGCCCTTCTCGATCAGTTCCTTGCCTTGATCGATCATGGCCCTGCCGCGCTCGACCGCGCTGCCGGCGTGTTCCCGCACCTCATCGGGCAGATGGCGGCATTTGTCCCGGATCTCTTCCCCGTAGCCGGCCAGCATTTCCCTGGTTTCCCGGCCCGATTTGGGGGCGACCAACAGGGCGATGGCCGCTCCGGTGACCGCTCCGGCCAGGAAGGAAAGAACGGTAAGACCTGAGTTGCAGTTTTCGTGATGATGAGTCATGGTAAACCTCCTTTTGTTGTCCGCTGATGGTTTTCAATCTTTTCTACCGCCCAGAAATACCCGGCCGAACATCTGCAGTCCGGCGACAAGACCGCCGACTCCGCTGATGACCGGTCGCACCGAATCTTTTAAGGCCTGGGAAGTCAGGAGCAGGGTATCGCCGGCCTGACGGACAGACCGGATCGCCAGGTCCGTCTCATCCAGCTTGGCGCTGAAGTTGGCGGCCAGGAGCTCGACTTCGGCGGCCCCGGCGGTTATTTTCCGGCTCATGGGGACCAGTTCCCGCATCAGCAAGTCCAGCGATTCTTCGGCCTTTTTGTAGGTTCGTTTCATCTGGAGCAGGGTGGGGACCAGCACTGCGGTCAGAATCAGTGCTGCCCCGGCGGTGAAGATGAGAAAAATATCCAATGGTGTCACGACAATCCTCCCGTTGTCTTTCTGCTTATCGAAAATCTCCACCTGCCTGGCCCAGCGTTGAACGATGTATCTGACATCTAATCGTATCACATTTCGCTCAGGACCAGGAAGAAGGTGACGGCTGATTATTTTTTATGCAAGCCGTATTTCTTCATCTTGTACTGCAGCAAGCTTTTGGTAATGCCCAGGCTTTCGGCGGCCTTGGTTTGAATATTATCAGCATTTTCGAGGGCCTTTGCCACCAGTTTTTTTTCAATGGTGTTAAGAACCTCCGGCAAGGGGGTTTCTTCGGGGATCAACTGTTCCAGCTCCAGGCTCTCTCCCCAGCCGGTACCGTCATGTTCGCCGGCGGTGTCAGGCTGGACGTCCTCCGGAGTGATGACATCATCGCTGCAGAGCACGGCGGCGCGCTCGATGGTGTTTTCCAGCTCCCGCACATTGCCTTCCCAGGGCAGGGTGCTGAGAAAGCTCACGGTTTCCGGCAGGATTCTGAGGTTGGGGCGTTGCAGTTCGTCGGCGAACTTGACGACAAAATGGGTGGCCAGCATGGGAATATCGTCCACCCGCTCCCGCAGGGGGGGGAGGTGAATATGAACGACATTGAGCCGGTAGTAAAGATCCTCGCGAAAATGGCCCAGTTCAACTTCTTCCTTGAGATCCTTGTTGGTGGCGGCAATGATCCGGACATCCACCTTCAACGTCCGGCTGCCGCCCACCCGCTCAAAGCTTCGCTCCTGGATAACCCGCAGCAGCTTAGTTTGCAGGCTCATGGGCATCTCGCCGACTTCGTCGAGGAAGAGGGTGCCGTGGTCCGCCAGTTCGAACCGCCCTTTGCGCAGGGCCACCGCCCCGGTAAAGGCGCCTTTTTCATGGCCGAACAATTCCGACTCCAGCAGGGTTTCCGGCAGGCCGGCGCAATTGAGGGAGATAAAGGGCGCTTCGTTGCGGGGACTGAGGCTGTGCACCGCCCGGGCCACCAGTTCCTTGCCGGTGCCCGATTCGCCGGTTATTAAAACCGAAGTCGGGGTGGGGGCAACCTTTTCGATCAGGTTGTATATTTCCCGCATCCGCCGGTTTTTTCCCACCATGTTGGAATAGGAGGTCCGTTCGCTGATCTCGGCCCGCAAGCGGGTGTTTTCCTTGACTACCGCATAATGCTCAAGGGCCTTGCGGACACTGACCAGCAATTCGTCGTTGTTGAAAGGTTTGGCCACGTAGTTGAAGGCCCCGGCCTGCATGGCCGCCACCGCCTTGTCCACTTCGCCGAAGGCGGTGATCATGATCACCGGCAGATCGGAGTTGCCGGCCTTGACGGTTTTCAGCAGTTCCAGGCCATCCATGCCGGGCATCCGCATGTCGGTGATGATCAGGTCCAGGTCGGCCTCTTTGACGACTTGGAGGGCCTCATCACCCTGACCGGCGGTGAAAACTTCGTAGCCTTCGTCGCGCAGAAGTTCGGAGAGGATAATCAGGTAGTTGGGTTCGTCGTCAACGACCAGGATGGTCTTCATGGCAAGTCCTTATCAGATTACAACTTGGGTTGGGTTGAATTTCGCGGGTGGGTGGCCATCAGGCGGGGTTATCCTGTTTAGTGGCGAGGTAGCCGGTCAATTCCTCATAGCAGGAATAGGGGACGCGGCCGCTGCGGCAACTGCCGCCAAGGGGCACGCCGTTGCGCAGTTCTTCGTGAAAATCGGTTCCACCGGTGGCAATCAGGCCATGTTCGGCCGCCAGCCGCAGCAGGTCCTGGTACTGTCTGCGGCTATGGGCCGGATAATGGACCTCCAGGCCGGCCAACCCGGCTTGCCGCAGTTCGGGCAGCAGGGCGGGCAGGCCGCTCAGGGTGGGGTCCATTACCGCCGGGTGAGCTAAAACCGGGGCCCCTCCCGCCGCGGCGATCAGGCGAATCGCGTCCAGGGCGTGAATGCGGAAACTGTCGACGTAGGCGCTGCCGCCCCGGCGCAGAAAGCGATAAAAGGCCTCCTGGAAATCGCCGGTTATTCCGCGCCGGATCAGGGCCCGGGCGATATGGGGCCGGCCGACCTGGCCGTTTTCCTCGTATTCCAGATCGGCATACTTGATGTCGATTCCCAGGCTGTTCAGCTTGTCCAGGATCTTCAGGTTGCGCTGGTGGCGGGCTTGCTGGAGTTGATCAAGGGCCAGGTTGAGCTCGGGGTCGCTATGGTCCAGGCCGTAACCCAGGATGTGCAGTGATTCATCGCCGTACCAGGCGCTGATTTCGATCCCACCGATGACCTCGAGAGGTTTGTCGGCTCCATAGGCGAGAAAATCGTCCAGCCCGGCCACGGTGTCGTGATCGGTCAGGGCCAGGGCGGTCAAGCCCCGCTGCCGGGCCAGATCGATCAGCTCGGCCGGACTCAGGGTGCCGTCGGAAAAATTTGAGTGGGTATGCAGATCAATCCATTTCATCAACAAAAAAATTCCGTTATTTGTCTTGCCGGGATCACGATATTTTGTGATATTGTGGCGGAGGTGAACATTCAACACCTTGTTAGAGATTCGGGTCCCTTCCAGGACCTTGATTGCTCGTCGAAATCCTGGTCAATCAGGCTAAGGCGACCCCGGCGCGGGTCCGGCTTATGGCCGGTCCGAATCCGGGCTTGCCGCATCGTTTCCCGAACGATTGTACCATAACGAGGTTTAAATTTAACCTGAAAGGATTCTCTTTGTTATGGCCCAGATCGATGCCTTTTTCAAACTGATGAATGAACAGGGAGCTTCGGATCTTCACATGGTGTCCGGTCAGCAGCCGATTCTGCGGATTCGCGGCGACATGGAGAAGGTCAAATATAACGTCCTCGAAAACGATACTCTTAAGGCCATGCTTTACGAAATCGTTTCTGAGGAGAAAATCAAGATTTTTGAAGAGACCGGAGATGTCGATTTCGGTTATGAAATCCCCGGACTGGCCCGCTACCGGGGCAACCTCTTCATGCAGAAATACGGGATCGGCTCGGTTTTCCGGGAAATTCCCAGCGATATTCTCTCCTGCGAGCAACTGGGTTTGCCCGGGGTGGTATCCCGCCTGGCCATGCTGCCCAAGGGGATGGTCCTGGTTACCGGGCCCACCGGCAGCGGCAAGTCCACCACCCTGGCGGCGATCATCGATCAGGCCAACAAAAACCGCAAGGACCATATCCTGACCATCGAGGATCCCATCGAATTCGTTCACAAGAGCAGCAATTGCATTATCAATCATCGCGAGGTCGGGCTGCATACCAAGAGCTTTTCCTCCGCCCTGCGGGGGGCCCTGCGCGAGGATCCGGATATTATCCTGGTGGGGGAAATGCGCGACCTGGAGACCATCGCCCTGGCCATGGAGGCGGCGATGACCGGCCACTTGGTTTTCGGCACCCTGCATACCCTGAACGCCAACAAGACGGTCGACCGGATCATCGAAATTTTCCCGGCCAGCCAACAGGCCCAGGTCCGTTCCACCCTGGCCGATGCCCTGAAGGCGGTGGTTTCCCAGACCTTGTTCAAGCGGATTGACAAAAAGGGGCGCTGCGCCGCCCTGGAAATCCTGATCTGCACCCCGGCGGTGCGCAATCTGATCCGGGAAGGCAAGACCTACCAGATTCCTTCCTCCATGCAGACCGGCAAGAAATACGGCATGCAGACCCTGGATGACGCCATTGCCGAGTTGCTCAACAAGGGGTGGATTTCCGGGGAAGACGCCTATATCAATTCAATCGACAAGAGCAAGTTCATCTCCCACCTTAAAAAGCCGCCCGTCGATTTTACCGATGCCTGAGGCAGAGGGCAGAAGACAGAGGTCCGTGGGCAAAAAGCTTTTTCGTAGAATGGGCTTGTTCCGCGATCCATGGTTTAGTGGTTGCCGGACAATATGGTTTAAAAGCTTTTTTCTGAGCATCTGTTCACCAGCCTAAAACCTTTGATTTCCCACCTGTTCTCTGCCCCCGGCATTCCAGGTGGCGGCCGTCGGTGGTGCAACTGATGGTGCCGTGCCGGCCGCTGGTGAGCACCTCTATGCCGAGCTGCTGCCAGCTTTTGATCCGCTGGTTATCGACCCGGTGCTCATTGTCTGAAACCACCAGGTAGTCGGGATTTACGGCGGCGACGAATTCGGGAGCCATCGAAGTCCAGCGGCCGTGGTGGGATGCCGCCAGTACCTGGTGACTCAGGTGGGAACCCTGGTCGGCCACCAGGCGGCGTTCCTGGCCCACGCCGATATCCCCCGGCAGCAGCACAGCAATATCATCATGCCGATAGCTGATGACCAGGCTCTGGTCATTGAGCGGATCCGCCAGGGGCGGGTTGAACTCGGCCAGGTCCCGCAAGTGAAAATCCGCCCGGTTTTTCAGCTTGACCCGGCTGGGAGTGGCTTCAGCCGGCAGCAATAGCTCTCCCGCCTCCGGCACCTTTATCTCGATGTCCAAGTCATAAGCCAGCTCCAGCAGCTTGTCGTAATCAGCGGCGTTGCCGCTATGCCCGTTGATCCACAGGGTTCGCGGGCGGAAGTTGCGCAGGAGAAAGGGCATGCCGTTGTAATGGTCGGCGTGGGGATGGCTGATCACCACGGCTTCCAGGCGCCTGATTCGCCGTTGGCGAAGAAAAGGAGCGATTAATTGTTCCCCCACGTCGGTACTGAGGGTGGCCGGCCCGCCGCCGTCCACCAGGACAGTGCGGTTGCCGGGCATCTCCACCACGGTGGCGGCGCCGTGGCCCACTTCGATGAAACTGATCCGGCTGTTTGGTTCCCGCTGGCGCTGCCATTGTTCGTGGAGGGGCAGCAGCAACAGCAGCAGGGCCATGGCCGGGGCGGCGAACAGGAAAGCTCGGTGTCGGCGGTGGAGGGCCAGGGCGCCGAACAAGCCAAGCCAGGCAAGAAATTCCAGTCCGCTCGGGGGAGCCAGGTAGAAAAAACTGAAAGGCAGGGCGGCCAGCTTGGCGGTGATGGCGACGGTGGCGTCCAGGCCCCAGGTGGCGGCGGTCAGCAGCAGCCCGGCCATGGTGATCATGCCGGGCAGCCCCAGGGCCGCCAGGGCCAGGCCGGTCAGAGCCAGCGGCATGGTCCAGAAAAAAATCAGCGGGGTGGCCAGCAGGGTGGTGATAGGGCTGAGCAGGGCAACCCGGTGGAAATGGTGCATCGCCAGCGGAGCGGTGACCAGGGTGGCCACCGTGGAAACCAGCAGACTGGCCAGGATCCAGAACATTATTTTGCGCCCGATCCCCTGGGTGTCCCGGTACCGGTCCTGCAGACGAGGGGCCAGCATGAGGATGCCGGCGGTGGCGGCAAAGGAAAGCTGAAAAGAAGCGCCGAACAGGGCCGGCGGGTCCATAACCAGGATGATCAAAGCCGCCAGCCCCAGGTTGTTGAGGCTGCACCATTGTCGATTACAGAGTACGGCGCCGATGAAGACCAGGATCATGATCAGGGCTCTCATCGCGGGGGGCTGCAAACCGGTGATCAGGGCGTAGGCCATAATGGGCAGCAGGGCCAGCAGCAAGGCCGCTTTGCGGACGTGCAGGGCCAGGAGCAGCCGGGGTGAGCGCTTGAGCAGCCATTCAGCCGCGGCTATGCTCATCAGGGCGATAAGCCCAAGATGCATGCCGGAAATTGCCAACAGGTGCATGGCCCCGCCGGCCTTGAAAATTTCCAGGGTGGCCGGAGCGATGCCGCCTCTATCGCCGATGAGCAGAGCCTTGAGGACTGGTAAAGCTTGGTGGCCGGTCAGGTGTTGCTCCAGCAGGGCATCGGCCCCGGTCCGCAGACGCTCGGGCAGGTAGCGCAGCTGAAAACCGGAAAAACCGGTTTTATCGGTCCTGACTTTGATGATCTGGATCGGGTCGGCAACCCAACCGCTGAGCCAGATGCCCCGGTGGGCGAGAAACTTTTGGTAGTCAAAAGCCCCGGGAACGGCAAAAGAACGTACTGGTCCCAGGCGCGTCCTGACCATCAGGCGTTCCCCCGGCCTGATATCCTCCGTCAAGCCCCCGTTGACTGTCAGCTGGACCAGTCCTCGGGCCAGGCTGTTGCCCGCCGGGAGCCTGAGTTCCTCCACCTCCAGGATAAGCCGGGTGCGGGCTCCACTCCGGCGGGGCATTTCGGCTAAAATTCCCACCAGGACAACGTCGTGGTGTTCCTGCAGCAACCCCGGACCCTGCCGGAGGCTAGTATCGGTTAGGCTGGTTTGGCCAGAGTCGGCGGGGAAATCTGCTCCTTGCGGGTTGGATGATGGCAGCGGGGTTGGCTGTTCAGCCGGGGAGAGGTCGGGGCGCGGGGGCAAAGGCTCTACAGTCCCGGCGGCTTTATATCCCGGTTCGTTGGCCAGCAGAAGGTTTTGGACATGATCCGGGGAACTGGGGGGGGCATGGTGGGAGGCAACCAGTTGATGGCCGGCCAGGATGAAGATGGGCAGCAGCAGCCAAGCGGCCAGGTTGATCGGGGCCGGCAGGAACCGCCAGGGCAGCAGATTCCAGGGCCGAGCAACTGGTCCGGTCCGGTTGCTGTTGCCTTGCCGCAGGAGCAGCCAAAGGGCAGCCAGGGCCGCCGTCACCAGGAGCATGGCCGTGGCTTGGGCTGAAACCTGCAAGTGGGGGGCAATGGCGATACCCGTCGCCAGGGCCAGGCTCAGGGGAAGGAAACGGCCGGCCAGGGGCTGGGGCAACCGGGGGTCAGTCCCGCTGTCCTTTGTCCTTGTACCAGATAATTGCACCGAAAAGAATTATTCCTGTTGGCTGCAAGCAGCTCCGGCCGCGAGCGTCCGTCCGGTCAAGACCGGCTTAGGCGTTAATCGAGAAAATTCTTCAGTTTTTCCCGGCGGCTGGAGTGACGGAGGCGGTTGAGGGCCTTTTTTTCGATCTGGCGGATGCGCTCCCGGGAAACATTGAAGCGCTTGCCGATTTCCTCGAGGGTGTACTCGGCGTCTTCGCCGATCCCGAAACGCAGACGGATGATTTTTTCTTCCCGCGGGCTCAGGGTCGAAAGGATGCTGGTGACTCGTTCAGCCAACTGGTTGCCTTTAACGGCTTCATAGGGGGAAACCGACTCCTGGTTTTCCAGGAAATCGCCCAGGGTGGAATCATCGTCGCCCACCGGAGTTTCCAGGGAGATTGGTTCACGGGAAGCCTCGAAAATGGCGAGGATTTTTTCCATCGCCAACCCGGTTTTCTCGGAAATCTCCGTCGGGGTCGGTTCCCGGCCGAGCTCTTTGAGCAAGGAGTAAAACGCTTTGAAAAACTGGCTGCGCAGTTCAAGAAAATGCACCGGCAGGCGAATGGTCCGGGTTTTGTCGAGAATCGCCCGGGTGATGGCTTGGCGAATCCACCAGCTGGCATAGGTGCTGAACTTGTTGCCCTTGGTGTAGTCGAAGCGGAAAACCGCCCGCATCAGGCCCAGGTTGCCTTCCTGGATCAGGTCGGCCAAGGTCAGGCCCTGGTGCATGTAACGCTTGGCGATGCTGACCACCAGGCGCAGGTTGGCCTTGATCATCGCGTCCTTGGCAACCTCGATGGATCGCGCGTAAAGCTCGATCCGGCAGTAGCACTGGCGGAGCCGTTTCTTCTCCGGGTACAACTCGCAGACCTTGACCATGGAGCGCACCATGTGATTAAGGTGCTGCTTCTTGGGCTTCAGGGTGGGGTCACGTTTTTCCCAAAGGTCGATCCGTTCGGCCAGCTGCTTCATCTCGGTCACGCCGGAGCGGTCCTTGCGAATGGCGCTGACAATGGCATTAAAGCCCTCGCGGATGGTTTTGGAATACTTTTCCTCTTCCTCCGGGGTCAGCAGGTCGAACTGGCCCATTTCCCGCAAATAGGTGGTGGTGGTTTCCTCCGGCTCGGCCAGATCGTCGCGGCCGGCAATCTTGGCGGCCAGGGGCCCCTCATCGTCGATATCCGAGCCGTCATCCCGGTCCTTGTCGTCGAGGGATTTGCCGTCGAGGTTCTTCTTGCCCCCGCTCTTGTCGTGGGTGATCACCTCTATATTGTTTTCCTGCAGGAAGTCAAAGATCCCGTCAATGGCGTCCGGATCTTTGTCGTCGGGGATCAGGTCGTTGAGGAAGGAAAGGGTGATGCAGCCATCGTCCTTGCCGGCTTCGAGCAACCTGGATTTAATGTTGGCGGACACGTGTGTGAGCTCCCGAGCTGGATGGGTGAAAGGGTTTTTCAATTTTTGTGCGCAAATGCGTAGAACACCATATACTAGTCCCTTTATGATTCCTGGGCAACAAAAAAACAAAAAATTGACATTTCGGCGGCGATTTGGCCGGCGAAAAAGATCCGGCGGCTGATTGGCCTTTGATTGTCGGCCCGGGGGATGGTATGCTCCGCTTCATATTACCTTAGACTATTCTGGTCGGGGATTGGTTCCCTGGCCCTGCGTAGGGGGGACAGCCGGTGACTTTCACTGAGCGGAGCAGTGGGATTCTGTTGCATATTACTTCTTTGCCGAGTCGATACGGCATAGGAGACCTGGGACCGGCGGCCCATGCCTTTGTCGATTATCTGGCGGCGTCCGGCCAGGGCTACTGGCAAATGCTGCCGCTGGTGCCCACCAGTCCCGGCCTGGATAATTCTCCTTATATGGGACTTTCCGCCTTTGCCGGCAATCATCTCCTGATCAGCCCCGAATTTCTGGTTGAAGATGGGCTGATTTCCCGCCAGCTCCTCGATGGCTCCCCGCAATTTTCCGAGTACCTGGTCGATTTTGCCGAGGTGGCGAGCTGGAAGGAAGAGATTCTGGCCACCGCGTTCCGGAATTTTTCCGGCCATGATTTGCGACCGGAATTCGAGGCTTTTGTCCGCTCCAGCGGCAGTTCCTGGCTTGATGATTATACTGTTTTTATGGCCCTGCATGAAGAGCAAAAGGGGCTGCCGTGGTATGACTGGCCCAAGGCTCTGGCCCGCCGGCAGCCGGCCGCCCTGAGGGCCGCCGGCCGGCGGCTGGCGGCCCGGGTTGACTTCCACAAATTCGTCCAATTCATTTTTGCCCGGCAGTGGCGGAAACTGCGCCGTGCCGCCGCGGGGCAAAATGTGAAACTGATCGGCGATATTCCCATTTACGTTGCGCCGGACAGCGCCGATGTCTGGAGTTTGCCGAGCTGTTTCCAACTCGACAAAAAAACCATGCAACCAACCCACGTGGCCGGGGTGCCGCCGGATTATTTCAGCGCCACCGGTCAGCGCTGGGGCAACCCCCTCTTCGCCTGGCGGCAGGGTCAGGAGCAAGAGCCGACGCGGCTTTACCAATGGTGGTGCCAGCGCTTGGCCCACCAGCTTGAACTGGTTGATATGGTCAGGATCGATCATTTCCGCGGTTTTGAGGCCTACTGGCGGATTCCCGCGGCCGAGCCCGATGCGGTAAGGGGCAAGTGGGTCAAAGGCCCGGGCCTGGAGTTTTTCCGCCGCCTGGAGGAGGAACTGGGGCAACTGCCGATAATCGCCGAGGATCTGGGATTGATTACCCCCCCGGTCGAGGAGCTGCGCGATGCCTTGGGGTTTCCGGGGATGAAGGTACTGCAGTTTGCCTTCGATTCCGATGAAACCAACAGCTATCTGCCCCATAACTACCCCCACCGGCACTGCGTGGTTTATACCGGCACCCACGATAACGACACGGCGGTGGGCTGGTATTTAAGCACCAGGGTCGGGCCCGAGGCCAAGCGACGCTTGCTTCGTTACGCCCGCAGCCAGGAAGGCAACCCGATTCACTGGGATTTTATCCGCATCGCCCTGGCATCGGTGGCGGATCTGGTGATTATTCCCCTGCAGGATGTGCTGGGGTTTGGCAGCGATTGCCGGATGAACGTCCCCGGCACCTCCCAGGGAAACTGGCGCTGGCGAGTGGCGCCCCGTTTTCTCGATGAAGCAGTGGGGCGGCAGTTGCGGGCAGAATGTGAATTCTACAACCGGGTCCGCCGGGAAGAGCGGTCCGCACAGTGACTTTAAGGAAGGGTGAAAATGGCTACCATTAAAATTCTGGCCTTTAACGGCAGTCCCCGGCAGGGAGGCAACACTGCCACCCTGCTGGCGGCCTTGGGGGAAGGGGTGAAGAAAGCAGGCGGCCTGTTTGAGCCGATCAGGATTTGCGATCTCGACATCCAGCCCTGTATAAGTTGCGGCGCCTGCGATACCACCGGGGCCTGCATTCTGGAAGATGACATGCAGGAACTCTATGAAAAGATTGTGATGGCCGATCGGGTAGTACTGGCCTCGCCGATTTATTTTTACGGGATTACCGCCCAGGCCAAGGCCCTGGTGGATCGTTCCCAGGCCCTTTGGAACCGGCAGCGCCTGCCCGCCGAGGAGGGTCGCTGGCTTCTTGATCCGCGGCGGCGGGGGTTGCTGTTGGCCGTGGCCGCCACCAAGGGGCCCAAGGTTTTTGATGGGGCGATACTCACCGCCAAGTATGCTTTTGAGGCCATGGGCTTTGCCTACGGCGGCGAGGTGGTGTTTCGCGGCCTGGAGGAGTGCGGCGACGCCGATCGGAATCAAGAGGCGCTGGCCCGGGCCCGGGAAGCCGGCCGGCTCCTGGCGCAATAAGCCGGCTGGTCGGGACCGCCGCGACAGCCGCTGCCGCTGGTTGGTAGCAGAGCACCGGCGGCAGCGATTTCAAGGTGATCGATATAGCACTTGACAATGGTGCTTGCCTTCAAGTAGATAGAGCGCACATTTTCTGCTTGCGGCCCCTTCGTCTAGCGGTCTAGGACGCTGGCCTCTCACGCCGGTAACACGGGTTCGAGTCCCGTAGGGGTCACCATGAAAAAACAAGGGTTTACGGAATTTAAGCCGTAAACCCTTTTTCATTATCCAACCTGATTTCCACCTTGCCCCACCTGCAAACAGCCTTCGCAAGTGATCAGCGCCGCCGAAAAGGCCCTGGTTTATTACTGTGGGCTTCTTTTTCGCTTGCCGCCGCTGCCTGAGTAGCCCCTGCTCGCCGTTGCGGCTCTCCTGGGGTAGCGATCGTTCCCAATACCCTTAACAACTTTCCGCTCGAAACAGGGGCGATCGGGATGCTTTCCAGCTAAAAATATTGTTTATTGGGTCGCTTTTCAGGCTTAGTGCGATGCAAAGCTCTGTAAACAGGTTTTTTTATCTATGTCTTGGCTTTTTGTCCCTATAACGATTTTCCTGTTGACTCTCCGGGGGGGTTCGGCTATCTTGCCCGTCTCCCGCAGCGAGGGAGGGACTGAGGCCGTCACGGTCCGGTCCGGTAAGCAT
>NZ_JBIPKI010000003.1:0-98815 GCF_044068515.1 Desulfurivibrio nitratireducens | reverse complement strand
GCTAAGAATTAAAAACGAGTTTTTTCAAGAACGACCAAGCAGGCTGCCGGCTCAAGGTCGGCAGCCTGCTTAACATCAATGCTTATTCTGTTCTTTATTTTTTAGAGGTTTTCAAGCGATCTTCTAATTCTTTCAGTTTCTTATCTCTTTCGGCATCACTGCGAAGGCGTTCAACTTCGCTTCTAAAGGCCATCAACGCAAAGGACTGATCCGTCCAGCCTAGTCTGCCGGCCCATAGCGCGCTCATATGATATGCTCCTTTTCGGGCGCGGTTAGTGGCCATAACAATCTGGAAGAATGAACTTTCTGCATAGGAAAGCTGCCCCGCGATGGGATGACTGTTGGTAACATCCATTGTAGGCCTAATCAAGCCATCCCTTCTTAAGTTGCCTATCGACTTTCTGGCCTCACCCAGCCGTTCCAAGGTAAAGCTGGCGATCCGGTCAGCATTGCCTAGCCATTCGTAAGCTTTTTCTTCAGAATGACAATTTTTACAACTGTTCTCTACCATAAAGGTTACTTGTTTCTCATAATCCGGGTTTCTGCTGCCATATAAATCATGGGCCATGCCGCCCCTGGTATTATGAGTTCCCTGGGGCATATGGCAGGTTACACAAACCGGGGTGCCCAGAGGATCAGTTTCTTGCCGGGCCCAAAATTCTTTGGTTGATCCACCCAGGTCATATTCATTTCCATGCGCTGCCCACAGTATTCCATGCTTAGATGTTGCATACGCTTCATTCTGCGGGTGCCCAGGACCGGTGTGACACTTGCTGCATGCATCAGGATGCCTTGCCTGCTTTAAGCTGAACTCATGACCGCTATGACAGGTAGCGCAATTTCCTTTTGATTGGTCTTCTGCTACATATCCAACGCTGTGGCAATTTGCACAACCCCAATCTTTAGGCCCGCCCTCAGGATAAGCTTGCCATTTATATTCCACTGTCTTGCCATGGTATACATGGCTATCCTTGCTCATGGCATGTACCAGTGCAGTACTATGAGTGCTTTTTGAGAAATCTTCATATACCTTGCTGTGACAAGTAGCACAGGTCCCCGCTGAAGGTTTCTTTATATTATTGGGATCTTCGCCATGACACGCATTGCAAGAAACGCCTTTCTCCGCATGTTTACTCCTTTCCCACTGTTTCAAAAGTCCGATGGGCTGCCCTTCTTTCCACTTTTTATCTAATTTTTCAATTTTTGCCTCAGAAGCAGACGCTGAGAAAAACATAGCGCCAGTCAAAATCAGCAATAGTGTTAAAATAAATGACCAGCTCTTTCTCATGCTAACATCCTCCTTTTCGGGGGAAACTCCCTTTACGCTTCTTCCATAAACCAAAACTAGATCTCTACTTGTCTTTACCCCCTTTCTTTGTTTAGCGATGGTTGATTAATTATTCCTAAACCTTAACCACAATCCTGATTTGTTTTTACTCCTTTTACCTCCTTATTTTATTGATTAATTAAGAAATCGCTCATGTCGGACTTGGGAGAAAAAGGGGGCAACTACTGTCCACATAACACCCATCCGAGGCGATTTTGTTGATTATGCCATTCATTGCCGTCACGGGCTGTCAAGTATTAATTTCCAAACAATGAATTGTTATTCATTTAGCAGTTTCAGGTTAAGTTCCATGCTTAGCAAAAGAATACCGCATTGTTTCTTGCTCCCATACCGGCTTTACACAACTTTACTCAACTTCGTGAAGCTTAACAGCAATCGCCCGCTAGGTTATGAACTGAACTTTCGGACTTGTTCTAACCAGCCGATGACACCCCGGTCGAATTCTTTTCCGACCGGGAGTTATTGTGCTGTTCTTGAAACTTACTGGTATGGGTTGGGAAATTGAGTCCGTCCCCATTTTCGCTATTTTTGCCGGCTAACCATGCTTAGAAGGCGATTTCAAAGCGATGGCTCAGGCCCCAGTATGGCTCGTTTTCCCAACCGCTGGGGAGGCTGCTGGGCTTGGCGTAAATGCCGTCGACATGGTAGGTGGTACTGGCATTGATCTTATAAGCCAAGCTGGCATCAACGGTGGCCATTTTCCAATTATCCCCGGTACCCAGATTGCGCCGACCATCTTTGCCGTTAAGGTATGCCAGCTTGCCGCCCAGGGTCAACTCGGGGCTCAGCTTGTGGGACGCGCCAACGCCGATGGCATATTCACGATCATCAGAGTTCCAGCCGACATTGCTGTGGCCCAAACCATGACCGCCATCGGTGTTGTAGAACATGGTAATATAGTCGAAGTTAGCGCCACCACCACTGACCCAACCATTTTTGGCCAGGACGCCGCCTGCGGTCAGAGTTGTATCCCCCATGGCATACTCAAGGCCGAGGAACATGGCGTACACGTTGCTGCCAACGGGATCTCCTGTCGGTGTACCAGCAGGGGCGTTAGGCCCCTTCCAGCGGTCTCCAAACGTAAAGTCGACTTCGGCTTTAACGGTCAGGGCATCGACTTTGTAGGTGGTAAAGGCGAAGAGCTCTTGGCCGCTGTTGCCATTGGTCCACTCTGCTTCGGTGTGACGAACCTGGACGGCAGCATGGAGATCGGGGGTGTTGTAGCGCATGCCAACGGCGTAACGTGTTTGGTCATCATCTTTAACACCCGTAAGATCCGCGGGGGATGCCTCCTTGTCTTTCTGATAGTAAGTCCATGCGGACACTTCCTCGTTAACCCGGTAGAAGGCCGTCAAACGCTCGGGCCGGGAGTCCCAGGATTTCAACTTATGACCCCAGTAGCCCGCCTGACGGCCAGCGATAACCGTGACATCGCCGACGGGAACTCTGACAAAGAAATAGTCGGTGCCCACATTGCTGTTGCGATCGCCGCCCCACTGGTACATGGCGCGATCGGCGCTATCATTGGCAGCGAAAAGCAGACGGGCATGCAGGGAGGTGCCGCCGGCGGCCTTGGCGTCAAAATAGAGCCGCATACGATGCTGGAGTTGACGGTTTTGGTCGTCATCCACGTTGCCGAACTTGGCATCTTCCCGCCAGAAGCCGCGCAGACGGGCATCGCCGCTCAGGGTGATGCTGGTTTCGCCCTTGCCGGCTACTGAGGCTTCGGTTTCGGAAGCGCCGAGGCCGATCAGAGCCGGAGTCAGAACCATGGCGCCCAGGGCCAGGGCCAGGGGGAGGCGGGCGTAGCGCCGCCGTACGGTGGAAGCTTTGATCTCCTTCATAAAACTCTCCTTTTTCCTTGGTTTTGCACACGGCCGACGCCTGCTAAGCGTCCGCCCCACTTCACATCCTTACCCGGCTGGGCTTTACGGCCTTTGCTGAAGAGGAAAAGCCCCAGCCATAGAATTTCATGCTCAAAAGTGTCTGGCTCAGGTGAGACTCTTTAGTAAAAACGTACCTTATTGTTTCTTGCTCCCATAACGGCTTTACACAAATTTACACAACATTACAGAAGTTTACATAAATCACCCGGCAGTGGATGTCATCTTATGGACACCATAGGGGTTGAGGCAGAATGGTTTGAGGCGTAGGGGGGAAATAGATGAAAGGGAAAAGCGTACATGTGACGGCGGCAGCCCTGAAATGCTTAACTTGCCGCCGACAACGGTGCGGTCTTATCGGGCAAACCCTTGGGCGGGGTAACCGACCGTGATCGCTGGGCAGCGGAATCAGCGGCGGTGAGTCTGCTCTGATAAATTTTTCTAAATCGCCTGATTCTTTATGCTAGACTTGCAATAGCGCATTTATCGCATATCACCCCCAAGGAGCCGCCATGGAACGATTTTCAACCAGTCTGCTGGGCCAGGCCGAGACCGTGCTGCTGGCTACTGATGGCTCTCATTTCAGCGATGGCGCTCTCCAGGAGGCGATTTTCTTCGGTCAGGCGTGCCGGGCCAAAGTGATTGTCCTGCATGTGGTCCAGGTCGAGGCCGAATCAATCCGGGCCGCCAATTCAAAGGTCATGCAGCGCCAGCAGGAGTTGGCCCCTTACCTGGATCAGGTCCGCAAAATGGCCCGGGACAGCGGGGTGGAAATCGAGATCGTGGTGGTGGGCGGCGGCAATCCCGAAAAAACCATCGTCGAACAGGCCCGCTTACGCAAGGCCGACGCCATCCTCATGGGCCGGCATGGCAAAACCGGTCGCCTCTCCTTGCTGGTGGGGAGCATGACGGCCAAGGTTATCGGGCAGGGCTTTCCCCGGGTGCTGGTGGTGCCGAAGGATTTCCTCATCACCGGGGCGCACATTCTCCTGGCCCTGGACGGTTCCCCCAACAGCCGCCAGGCAGTGCAAGAGGCCCTGAGCCTGGGGAAAACCTGTACAACCCTGCAGCGGCTGACGGTGATGGCGGTGGTCAAAAAGGACGATAATGCTCCTCAGGCTCGGGAACTGGTCGACGAGGTCTGTGGCCAATGCCTCAGCGCGGGCCTGCGGGTGGCCTGCGATCCCCTGGTGCAGACCGGCAACCCGGCGCCGCTGATCGTGGAAGCCGCCAGGGAGCGGAAAGTTGATATGATCCTGATGGGCGGAGGGGGCAAAAGCTTCATGGGCAAGATATTGATGGGCAGTGTAACCAAGCATGTCATCGGTGGGGCCCCCTGTGCGGTACTGGTGGTGACGGCCTGAGATAGGCGGTTTTCCCGGCGGTTGAGTCCTGCTAGTCTCCAGGATAGTCCCAACCGGCGCATATCCCGGGGGGCTGGATCATTCAGTCCGGTTGCCGGGAGATTGGCCAAACCTTAATTTCATGCGGCAGATTGCTCATGTCTAACAAGTTGCTATTGCGTTTTTTCCCCTTTCTCCAGTGGTTTCCGGTTTCCGCCGGCGTGCTGCGGGGCGACCTGGTGGCCGGTATCACCGGCGCCCTGGTCCTGGTACCCAAGGCCATGGCCTATGCCCAGCTCTCCGGCCTGCCCCTCTACTTTGGCCTCTACGCCGCCTTTGTGCCCGCCATTCTCGGGGCTTTGTGGGGCTCCTCCCGGCAACTGGCCACCGGGCCGGTGGCCATCGTCTCGCTGATGACCGCCGCCGCGGTAACCCCGCTGGCCCTGCCCTATTCCGAAGAATATATCGGTCTGGCGCTGCTGCTTACCCTGCTGGTGGGCCTCATCCAATTGACCCTGGGCGTGGTCAAGCTCGGCACCATTGTCAATTTCGTCTCACACCCGGTTATCCTGGGCTTCATGAACGCCGCCGCCATCATTATCGGTCTATCCCAGCTCGACATGCTGCTGGGAATTCCCAAGGGCCGCAGCGACTTTTTCCTCCAGGACATCTGGGAAATGCTGAAATTTCTCCCCCAGGCCCACCTGCCCACCCTGGCCATGGCGATTTTCGGCCTGGTCCTGATGCTGGTGATGAAAAAGATTTCGGTGCTGGCCAAGGCCAGCGTCCTCATCGCCGTAGTCGTCACCATCATGCTCAGCTATATCGTCGGCTTCGAGCACAAAGCCACGGCAACGATTGACCATATTGCCACCCCGGAGGTCCGCGAACTGGTGGCCGCTTACGACGAAACCGCGCTGCGGATCAGGGAGGCCAGCGCCGCCGCCACTGGCCTGGCCGGCCAGCTGCGCCAGGCGCAGAAGGAGCGCGAAGCCCGGCTGGCGGCGGATCTGCGCCACCGATTGGATTTGACCAAACTCGACATCCAGGCTCTGGAGGCGCAAAACGGCCAGCGCCTGCAGACTATCCACCGGCTCTATTTCCTCCGCGGCACCATCGACGAAGAGATGCCCGAGCTTCTCTATCAGGCGGACAATATCCCGCCCCAGCTCGTCAGTGATGGCCGCAAGTGGCATATCAAGAAAATCGTCAATGGAGAAATCCAGCTGGTCGGCGGCGGCGATGTCGTCGGCCAGGTTCCCGCCGGCCTGCCTTCGTTCCGCCTGCCCACCCTCAGCCTCGATGCCGTGCTGCAACTGCTGACCGCGGCCCTGATCATCGCCCTGGTGGCCTTCATGGAGTCCATCTCCATGGCCAAGGCGATGGCCAGCAAGAACAAACAGCACATCGACCCCAACCAGGAACTGATCGGCCAGGGCATGGCCAATATCGGCGGCTCCTTTTTCCAGGCTTATCCGGCCAGCGGCTCCTTCACCGGCTCGGCCATCAACCTGCAGGCCGGGGCCAAGACCGGTTTTGCCATGGTTTTCAACGGCCTTTTTGTCGCCGCCACCCTGCTCTTTCTCACCCCGCTGCTCTACCATCTGCCCAAGGCCGTCCTGGCCGTGATCATCCTGCTGGCGGTCACCGGCCTGGTCACCCCCCAGGCCCTCAAGCATACCTGGAAGGCCAGCCGGGCCGACGGCATCGTGGCCCTGGTAACCTTCACGGTCACCCTGCTGGCCGCGCCCCACCTGGACAAGGGGATCATTATCGGCGCCGCCCTCTCCATCGGGCTCTATCTCTATCGCAGCATGGCACCGCGGGTCGCCATCCTCGGCCGCCACGAAGACGGCACCCTGCGGGATCTCAAGGTCAACCCCAACCTGACCACCTCGCCGCTGGTGACCTCGATGCGCTTTGACGGCTCGCTCTATTTCGCCAACATCGCCCACTTTGAGGATGCCGTTTTGGAAGCGGTCGCCAAAAACAAAGAGGCCAAATATCTGCTGGTGGTCGGCGACGCGATCAACTACATCGATTCTTCGGGGGAGGAGATGATCCACCATCTGGTGGCTCAATTGCGCGAATCCGGGGTGGAAATCGTCTTTTCCGGGCTGAAAAAGCAGATTCTTGACGTGATGCGGGCCACCGGGCTCTACAACCTGATCGGAGAACAGAACATCTTCTCCACCGAGGATCGGGCTCTGACCGCAATCTTTCAGCGCCTGGGCGATGAGGCGGCCAATGACGCCCTCTTATCCCGTCTGCAAGGACTTAATGTCCTGCAACAGCAGGGGGACAAAAGCTGATCCCAGGCTTTGCCGGCCTTCCTGCTAGGTTATTTATTTTCCGGGTGTTTTGGTGCTTAAATAGCCTCGGTGCCGGTCTCGCCGGTGCGAATCCTGATCACCTGTTCCACCGGAAGGATGAAGATCTTGCCGGCGCCGATCTTGCCGGTGTTGGCGGTCGCCCGGACAACCCGCACTACCTCGGCGGCCTGCTCGGTTTCCACGACAATTTCGACTTTGACCTTGGGCACGAAATCCACCACGTATTCGGCCCCCCGATAGATTTCGGTGTGGCCCTTCTGGCGGCCGTAACCCTTGACCTCGCTGATCGTCATACCCTTGATGCCCATGGCGGTCAGGGCTTCCTTGACGGCATCAAGCCGGGTCGGCTTGATAATGGCCTCTACTTTCTTCATCCCTGCCTCCTGCTGAACGGTTGGGTCGGGCCGGGGTCAAGCCCCGGCCCGATCCGTTAAAGGGAATATCCGATTTCACTGTGCTGGGAAAGATCAAGGCCCTGGACTTCGTCTTCCGTTTCAACCCGCAGGCCCACCAGGGCATCGACCACCTTGAGGATGATCAGGGTGACCAGCATGGAAAAGACGATGGTCACCAGGGCATCAAAGGCCTGGATGGCCAATTGGCCCGGATTGCCGAAAAAGAGCCCGTCGGCCCCGTCGGGATTGACCAGGGTCGAGGCGAAAAGACCGGTGGCCAGGGCACCCCAGAGCCCGCCGACCCCGTGGACTCCCACCACGTCCAGACTGTCGTCATAACCCAGCCGGTGCTTGAGCAGGACGGCCAGATAGCAGAGACCCCCGGCGACCAACCCGATGATCACCGCCGAAAGCGGTCCGACGAAACCGGCGCCGGGAGTAATCGCCACCAACCCGGCCACCGCCCCGGAGGCGGCGCCCAGGGTAGTGGGCTTCTTGTGGATCAACCACTCGGCCACCACCCAGGAGAGAACCGCCGAACCGGCCGCCACCTGGGTGACCAGCAGGGCGTTGGCGGCAATGCCGTCGGCGGCCAGGGCGCTGCCGGCATTGAAGCCGAACCAGCCGAACCAAAGCAGGCCGGCCCCGAGGACGGTCAGGGACAGGTTGTGGGGCTGAATCGGCTCTCGCCCCCAACCGTGCCGGCGCCCGAAAACCAGGGCCGCCACCAGGGCCGCCGCCCCTGAATTGATGTGAATGACTGTCCCGCCGGCAAAGTCGAGCCCGCCCCGTTCCCCCAGCCAGCCGCCGCCCCAGACCCAGTGGCAAACCGGGAAATAGACCAGGGTTACCCAGAGCACGGTGAAGAGCAGAAAGGCGGGGAACTTGATCCGCTCGGCAAAGGCACCGGTGATCAGGGCCGGAGTGATTACCGCGAACATCAACTGGAAGGCGACGAAAACCAGGTGGGGAATGGTTTCGGAATAGGGACCCGGCTCCATGCCCACTCCGCGCAACCCCGCCCACTCCAGGTTGCCGATCAGGCCCCCGACGTCGGGGCCGAAGGCCAGAGAATAGCCGTAGAGCACCCAGATCACCGCCACCACCCCCAGGCAGATAAAACTTTGCAGCATGGTGCTCAAGATGTTTTTCGAACGGACCATGCCGCCATAGAAAAGGGCCAAACCCGGGGTCATCAGCATGACCAGGGCGGTGGCCACCAGCATGAACGCGGTGTCGCCGGAACTCATTTTCTGCCTCCCTACCGATTTGAAATGATCTGAAAAGAATGGACCTGCCGGCCGGGCAAGTCAGCAAAAGTCGTGCCGGATACAGGCGGGGCCGGTGTTTACCAGCAGTTCAATGAAGTTGTCTCCTCAGCTCACAAAATTTGGGGCGCTGGCGCACCACAAAAATGTCATCTCTCCTGTCGCGACACGACAAATTTGTTAAAACCTGCTCTCCGGGGCGCAACACATAATTTTGCAATTTGCGCCGCGGCCGGATAGCATAACCCCATGGCAGGCATAGAAATAAACGGGAAACCCATGCAGCCCAAAATCGTTATCCGGAGCGAGAAAGCCGCTGACCTTGACGCAATCAGGGATGTGACCGTCTCCGCCTTCAAGACCCTGGCGATCAGGGGTTATCCAGAGCAGTTCATCATCGCTGCCCTGCGGGCCGCGCAGGCCCTGACGGTACCGCTGGTCGCCGAAGTTGATGGTCGGTTTGCGTTTGCCAGGCTATGCCGCAGGGGACCGTCACCTTCCATGCAGCGTTTAAAGCGGATGGCCGCCAGGTGAGGACCGACGACGCTTTATGTTGATGCTTCCTGCCAGCTCCTTTTGGTCCCATTTTCTGCGGGTGAACCGGTTGGACCGCCACTGTCGCTGGCTGGGGCTGCCCGGCATGGAGTTCAGGGCACGGGCGGCCTGGTGGGGCAAAGCCGCCCGCCCCGCCCCCCATGAGGGCATTGACCTGTTGTTCCTGGTCGACTCCCGGGGGCGGCGCCTGGCCTTGCCGCCCCAAGCCCTGGTGGTGCCGCTGTGGGAAGGGGAAGTGGTGGGGCTGCTGGATGACTTCCTGGGCCGCACCGTGGTGGTGCGCCATCCCTGCGCCGATGAGCAGGGCCGAACCCTGGTGTCCCTTTACGCCCATGTTGAACCCCTGGTTGGCCAGGGGACTCGGGTAAGGCCGGATTTCCCCGTGGCCCGGATCGCCCCGGGCAAGCAGCGGGGCAAATCAGGCCCCCCGGCGCACCTGCATATCTCCCTGGCCTGGCTGGCGGCGGGCTACCCGGTCAGGGAATTGAGTTGGCCAACCCTTTGGCAAAACCAGGCGGTGGAGCTGATCGATCCCCTGCCGGTCTTGCCGGCGCCGGCCGGGTCGGCCGGCTCCAGTTGCCAATAAACACTGGCGGCGTAAAGCTGAATTTGGCATAGTTAAGTCAGTCTCAGCCTGCCGCCCCAACCCGGTCTGCTCGTATAAGCCGGTTCAACAAGCCAGGCCTTTATCACCCAAGTCGCGCCAGCCAAGGAGGTCCCCCCAGTGACCATGCCCGACCTTCTTGCCCTGCAGATCGAGCCCAGCACTTTCTGCACCCTCCGCTGCCCCACCTGCCCCCGGACTGCCTTTGCCAAGCACTGGCACAATATTCATTTCCCTTTGGCTGAAATTGATAAGCTCGCGCCCCTGGCGGCTCGGGCGGAAATCGTGCTGCTCCAGGGCTGGGGGGAACCTCTCTGCCATCCCGAGATCGATGAGATCATCCGCCGGCTTACCGAGGCCGGGGCCAATTGCGCCCTTACCACCAACGGCTGTCTGCTCGATGATAAGCGGAGCGAGGCCCTGCTGGAGGCCGGCCTCGCCCACTTGACGGTTTCCATCAGTGGCGCAACCCCCGAAACCCACGCCGCCCTGAGGCCGCCGTCGGATTTGCACGCCCTGCTGGAGCGGATGCGCCGCTTCCGGCAACTTGCCGACAAGATGGGGAAAAAGCCGCGGCTGACCCTGAGCTTTCTCCAGCAGGACGCCAACATTCATGAGTTGCCGGAAGTATTGGCCCTGGCCGACCGTTACGGCCTGGACCATTGCCTGGCGATCAACGCCACCTATCTGCCGACTCCCGACCACGCAAAGCAATACGTCAAGCGGGGGCTCCGGACCGCTTGGGCGACCAAGCACGCCTTCTGGAAAGCGATCTGGAGCGGCCGGGAATATACCCCGGCCCAAACCCAACCCCGGGAACGGGATGTCTGCGCCAACGATCCCCTCCGCTGCCTGACCATCGGGGCGGACGGCTCTCTCAGTCCCTGCATTTTTCTGCAGCTTCCCCTGAAGTCCAGGCCTCCCGAACACCCCCCGCTGCTGGTGCTGGGCAATATCTTTCAGGAAAGCATTGAGGAAATCTGGAACAGCCCGGCTTACCGGGATTTCCGCCGAGCCTTCGCGATCCGGCGGCAACTTTACGACGAGCTTCACGAGGAGATCTTAAACAGCGACGATCAAAAGCAAAAAACCCTGGAGGCGCCGGACCTCATCAAAAGAATTTTCGCCGCAAATCCGGTCCCGGCCGTTTGTCGCCAGTGCGCCAAAATGCAGGGACTCTAACCCGTTCGCTGTCCCGGGGTCATTTAGGGAAACAGCCTTGTTTATACGATGAAGGTCGGCTCGATTGCGCTATTCTTGAGAAAATAAACCTGCCACCATTTATGATCTGATATACTTGCAAGCAGATCTTCACCACGGCTGGCGGGGAAAATCACCCCCTTGGGAGCTACCAGAGGCGGCGAGAGCCGGCCGGCCAGACTAAACCATGGTTAACTGACCCGAAGGAACGATCATGCGCACTTTGCTCGTTGTTGGCGTCTTCCTGTTGCTTGCCCTCCTGTCGGCCGGTTGTGCCACCCTATCGCCCGGCTATGAAAAACCCCAAATCAACGTCACCTCTTTTGCCGTTGCCCCGGAGTCGGCGGGCCTGGCGCCCCGTTTCAACATCGGGATCCAGGTGATCAACCCCAATCGCACCGCCTTGCCGCTCAGGGGCATGACCTATGCCCTGGAGATCGAAGGCAACCGGGTACTGAGCGGGGCGACCGCCGATCTGCCCCGGGTACCCGCCTACGGCATGGCTGATTTCATGATTGAAGCCAGCCCCGATTTATTGGGCAGCGCCCGGTTGCTGGGGGATCTGTTTGCCCGCCAGCGGGACAGTTTCGCTTTCACCTTCAAAGGGCGCCTCGATGTCGGCAGCCTGATGCCCTTCATCCACTTTGAGGAATCGGGGCGCTTCGGCCTGGCGGCTCCGACCCGCTGATCACCCCCGGTCTGCGTCCCGGGGATTCCGCCCCAGCGCAAATCAGTTTGCCATATGCTCAACCATCAGGGCCGGCCCGGCCGCCAGGCCGGGGCCCAAAACCGATCGGAGAAAAAATCGATGACCGGGCATCCAGATCGCGGGGCCCCGCCGGCCCCCAAAGCCGTGGGAGAAAGCCGGGTTATCATGGCCCACATCATGCTGCCCCAGGACGCCAATCCGGCCGGGATCGTCCACGGCGGGGTGGTCATGAAACATATCGATGACGCCGCCGGGGTGGTGGCTCTGCGCCACACCCGCGGCAACGTGGTCACCGCCTCCATCGACCGGCTGGATTTTCACACCCCGGTTTTCATCGGCAACCTGCTGATCATCAAGGCCAGCCTGAACCTGGTCGGCACCACCTCGATGGAGGTCGGGGTCTGCGTGGAAAGCGAGGATCTCAAGACCGGGGAAGTCCGGCATACCGCTTCGGCCTACCTGACCTATGTCGCCCTGGACGAAAATCACCGTCCCCGGCCGGTGCCGCCCCTGCAACTGGAAAGCGACGACGACCGGCGCCGCAACCGCCAGGCCCAGGACCGGCGCAGGCTGCGCCTGGCCGAAAAAAAACACGAAACCAGTTGCCGCAGCCCCGAGGCCTGCCGCCTGCCGCCCGGTTGATTGCCGGGCCCGATCTCCCCTGCTCCCAGCCCCGCAAGGCCGGTCCCCAGCCGGCCCCGTCTTGCTCCCCACCCTTGAGACTCAGGTTCGCCCCCCCTTCGACGGACCAGGCCGGCCGCCCTGCTGCCGGTTGCGGTCATCGCCACCGAGCCTTGCTGCTTGTTCAAAAAGCGCCGCCACCATGATCCGGACGGTGGCGCTCCGCCCAATCCCCCCTAAATCATCTGACCGTTAATACGATATTATTGCTTTACAAGCGGCGCTTATTTTTAAATTGGCAAAAAATAAAATCCGTGTTAAGAAGCCGTGTTGGGGGAAATGAACAGCAATTCAATTGCTTGGGTAGCACCTACTATTAACCAGGAGAGAAGGGGGAAAGGCTTATGATGAAAAAAATTTCCACATTGGCGCTGGCCGGGCTGATCTGCTGGCCGGGACTGGCGGCGGCCGACACCGATCGGGTCGCCGAAATCGAGCGCCAGATGACTGAAATGCAAAGGGCCTTCCAGGCCCAGATGGAGGCCATGCAGGCCGAAATCGCCGACCTGAAAAGCCAGCAAGAAGAAGTCAGCCAGGAAGTGGCCGCCAGCAGCGAAGCCGTTTCCAGCCGGCTGGCCTCCTCCGCCTGGACCGAGAACATCAACTTCGGCGGCGAGGTGGTCTTCCGCGGTTACTATCTCCGCAACACCTGGACTTTCGATGACGATTTCAAGGCCGACGACCGGGATGCCTTCCGCCTCAAGGGCAGTCTCTGGGCCAACTACCAGGCTACCGAGGACGTCAACATCAAAATCCAGCTTACCAACCAGAGCTGGGGCGAAGGCGCCGGGGTCGGCGACAACAACGACAACAAGGTCTTCCTCGACAACGCCTATATCAACGTCAAGAATCTGCTCGGCCTGCCCCTGGAAGCCACCCTGGGGCGCCAGAACGTGATCTACGGCAGCGGCTTCGTTATTCTCGACGGCCAGTCCCAGTACGGCTCCACCTCCATCTACTTTGACGGGGTCAAGCTGCGCTGGCACCTCAACGAGCAGATGACCCTGGACGGCCTCTACCTCAAGGACCGGGAAAACACGCCCGGCCATACGAACAGAGACGATATCACCCTGTCCGGCCTCTACTTCATCAACAAGGAGTGCTTTTTCACCGGCATGCGCCAGGAGCTTTATGTGCTCAACCGGGAAGACGAGACCCTCGGCAAGGATATCTGGATGTACGGCGCCCGGCTTTCCGACCGCTTCGACAACGGCATCGACTACTCCCTGGAAGGCGCGATCCAGAAAGGGGATGCCCGCTGGGATGAGCTCAACAACCGCACCATCGACCAGGACGCCTACGGCCTCAAGCTCGATGCCGGCTACACCTTCAAGAATGCAGCCTGGAAGCCTCGGCTCTACACCAACTATACCTACCTGAGCGGCAACAAGCTCGACACCGACAAGAACGAGCAGTGGGACGTCTTCTACGGCGGCTGGCCGCAGTGGGGCGACCTGCTGGCCTGGCGGTATCTCAACGTGCCGCCCAACAACCTCAGCCAGGTTTACAGCACCTTCGCGGATTACAGCAACGTGGTCGGCGAGGCGATCTACTCCAACATTCAGATCATCACCCTGGGCGCCTCGGCCAGCCTGACCCCCAAACTCTCCGCCAACCTCTCCTACTCCGACCTCCGCTTCAACCATACCAATCCCGGGGTATCCAAGGATTTCGGCGACTACTATCAGGCTACTTTCCGTTATCAGTATACGCGCAACCTGAGCTTCTCGCTCTACAGCGCCCTGCTTGATCCGGGCGACGCCTTTGTCAACGACGACAACGCCGCCGAGGTCTTCTGGGAAGCCGCCTACCGTTTCTAAAATCGGCTTAAGCCGTACGGCCTTTAACAGGAAAAAGGGGGGCAGCAGCATTGCTGCCCCCCTTTTTCAAAACTTAAACAGCTTCAGCTACAGAGGAACAGATCGTGACCCAGCAGCAAACCGCCCCGGAAAAACTCTGGCTTTCGGGCAACGAAGCCCTGGCCCTCGGGGCCCATGAAGCCTCGGTCCGGGTGGCATCCGGCTACCCCGGCACCCCCTCCACCGAAATTCTCGAAAACGTCGTCAATTATGCCGAGATTTACACCGAGTGGGCCCCCAACGAGAAGGTCGGCCTGGAAGTGGCCATCGGCGCCTCCTTCGCCGGGGTCCGGGCCCTGGCCACCATGAAGCACGTCGGCCTCAACGTGGCCGCCGATCCCCTCTTCACCGCCTCCTACACCGGGGTGCGCGGCGGCCTGGTGATCGTGGTGGCCGACGATCCCTCGATGTACAGCTCCCAGAACGAGCAGGACAGCCGCAACTATGCCTGGGCCGCCAAGCTGCCCATGCTGGAGCCCAGCGATCCCGCCGAGGCCAAGGAAATGCTCAAGCAGGCTTACCGGCTCAGCGAACAGTTCGACACCCCGGTGCTGCTCCGCAGCTGCACCCGGGTCTCCCATGTCAAGGGCGTGGTCACCGCCGGCGCAATCGAGGCCCCGGCCCTGACCCCGGGGCTCGAGAAGCTGCCGGCCAAACTGGTCATGCTGCCGGCCAATGCCAGAGCCCGCCGGGTCGCCGTTGCTGAACGCCAGCGTCAACTGGGCGAGTTCGCCGAAACCTTCAGCGCCAACCGGGTGGAGGAAGGCGATGGCAAAATCGGTTTTATCGCCGCCGGCACCTCCTATCTCTATGTCAAGGAGGCCTTTCCCGAGGCGGCGATCCTCAAGCTCGGGATGGTAAACCCCCTGCCGGAAAAACTGATCCGCGACTTTGCCGCCGGAGTGGACAAGCTCTATATCGTGGAAGATCTCGATCCCTTTCTCGAAACCCAGATCAAGGCCCTGGGCATTGCCTGTACCGGCAAGGAAGTGATCCCGGCCATCGGTGAATTGAGCCCGGCCATCGTGCGGCGGGCCATCACCGGCGAGGCTGCGGCTGATCTCTTTGCCCCGGTGGAATTGCCGCCCCGGCCGCCCAACATGTGCGCCGGCTGCCCCCATCGCGGCCTGTTCTACAATCTCAACCGGCTCAAGGTCTACGTGTCCGGCGATATCGGCTGCTACACTCTGGGCTTCCTGCCGCCGCTGTCGGCCATGGACACCTGCGTCTGCATGGGGGCCAGCATCGGCATGGCTCATGGAATGGACAAGGCTCTGGGCGAAGAGGGCCGGGGCAAGGTGGTGGCGGTGATCGGCGATTCCACCTTTCTCCACACCGGGATCAACGGCCTGATCAATTCGGTTTACAACCGGGGTTGTTCGACGGTGATCATCCTCGACAACCGGATTACCGGGATGACCGGCCAGCAGCCCAACCCGGCCTCCGGCACCACCATCGGCTACGACCCCGCCCCGACCATCGATTTTCCCGAACTCTGCCGGGCCATCGGGGTCAAGCACGTGCGGACGGTCAATCCCCATGAAATCGAGGCCACCTATCAGGTTCTCAAGGAGGAGATCGAACGGCCCGAGGTTTCGGTGGTCATCACCCGCTTCCCCTGCGTCTTGACCGTGGAGGAGAAAAAGCGGCGCAAGTATCCTTTCCATACCGTGGTCGACAACTGTACCGGCTGCACCATGTGCCTGCGCCTGGGCTGCCCGGCCATCAACTGGCAGCCGCTGACCCCGGCAGAGGCCGAGGCCATGGGGAAAAAGGAAAAGCAGCGAGGCTATTCCCTGATCAACGAAGACATGTGCATCGGTTGCGGCCAATGCCTGGCGCTCTGCAAATTTGACGCCATCAGTGAAGGGGAGGAGAAGGGATGAGCCAATCAGGAAACATTCACTTTGTCGGAGTCGGCGGCCAGGGTATTCTGCTGGCCAGCGAAATGACCGCCTACGCCCTGCTGGCCGCCGGTTTTGACATCAAGAAAAGCGAGGTCCACGGCATGGCCCAGCGCGGCGGTTCGGTGGAGGCTCACCTGCGCTACGCCAGCGACAAGGTCTATTCGCCCCTGATCGAGCCGGGCACCGTTGACATTCAGCTGGCTTTCGAAACCATGGAGGCGGCCCGCTACCTGCCCTATCTCAGTCAGCGCAGCAAGGTGATCGTCAACACCCAGCGGATCATGCCGCCGGCCGTAGCCACCGGCAAAATGCGCTATCCGGAAAACTGCCTGGAGGCCCTGACCGCCAAGGGCATCGAGGTAATCCCGGTGGATGCCTATGCCATCGCCAGGGAACTCGGCAATATCAAAGCGGCCAACGTGGTGCTGGTTGGGGCCCTTTCCAGCTTTCTGCCCCTGGAAGGAGAGATCTTCCAGGAGGTCATTCAGACCCGCTTGCCGGCCAAAATTCAGGCGGTCAACCTCGAGGCCTTTGCCGCCGGTCGCCGGCTGACCCGGTAAAGCGCCGGCGACGCCGCATCTGGCGCCGATCGGTCCGGCCGGGCCCTTGCCCCGCCTGGCCGGCGCTGATCGAAAACTTCGCCCAAGCTCAGCCAGCGGTTGGGTTGGCCGGGCAGGGCCATGCAACCAGCAGACCCGCTCCGGCGACCCGGCGTTTTTGGCCCCAGCGATTGGCAGAGCAAGCGGAAAAGTGGAGAAAACGAGATGATCTGGAACGAAGAACAAGAAACCCTGCCGCGGGAAGAGCTGGAGCGGCTCCAGCTCCGGCGCCTGCAGGCCCAGGTGGAACGGGTTTACGCCACCGTGCCCTACTACCGTCAAAAGATGCAGCAAGACCGGGTGACCCCGGCGGATATCAAGCAACTGGCCGATATCCGGCGGCTGCCCTTCACCACCAAGGAGGATCTCCGCCGGAATTATCCCTTCGGGCTCTTCACCGTGCCCATGGAGCGGATTGTCCGGATTCACGCCTCCTCCGGCACCACCGGCAAGCCGACGGTGGTGGGCTACACCAAGCGCGATCTCAGGCTCTGGGCCGAGCTGATGAGCCGCACCCTGAGCGCGGCCGGGGTCACCAGCCGCGACATCGTGCAGAACGCCTACGGCTACGGCCTGTTCACCGGCGGTTTGGGCGCCCACTACGGGGCCGAGAACCTCGGCGCGGCGGTGATTCCCATTTCCGGCGGCAACACCAAGCGCCAGATCCAGATCATGCAGGATTTCGGCACCACCGTGCTGCTTTCCACCCCCTCCTACGCCCTCAATATCGCCGACACCATGGCCGATCTCGGCATCAAACCTGCCAGCCTCAAGCTGCGGGTGGGGGTTTTCGGGGCCGAACCATGGAGCGAGAACATGCGGGCCGAAATCGAAAGCCGCCTCAAGATCAAGGCCATCGACATCTACGGCCTTTCCGAGATCATCGGGCCCGGGGTGGCCGCCGAATGTATCGAGGAACAGAAGGGCCTGCACATCATGGAGGATCATTTCCTGCCGGAAATCGTCCACCGCGACACCTTCGATCCCCTGGCCGTGGGCGAGGAAGGCGAGCTGGTCTTCACCACCCTGACCAAGGAAGCCTTCCCGGTCATCCGCTATCGGACCAAGGACATCGCCCGCCTGATTCCCGATGTCTGCTCCTGCGGCCGCACCTTCTACCGGATGCCCAAAGTTACCGGGCGCACCGACGACATGATGATCATCCGCGGGGTCAATGTCTTTCCCTCCCAGATCGAAGAGGTTATCATGGGCGTGGAAGGAGTGGAGCCCCACTACCAGATCATCGTCACCCGCCAGGGTTCCCTCGACAACCTTGAAGTCCAGGTGGAAGTCAGCGAAAACATCTTCTCCGATCAGGTAAAAAACCTGGAAAATCTAAGCAAAAGAGTACAGAACAATATCAAGGACCTGCTCGGGATCACCTGCAAGATCAGCCTGGTGGAGCCCAAGACCATCCAGCGCAGTGAAGGCAAGGCCCAGCGGGTTATCGACAAGAGAAAGATTTAACTCTATGCCGGGAGGCTGACCATGCAAGTGAGACAAATCGCCATCTTTCTGGAAAACCGCTCCGGCCGGTTGGCCGACATTACCCACACCCTGGCCAGAAACGACATCAATATCCGGGCCCTTTCCCTGGCCGACACCGCCGATTTCGGCATTCTGCGGATGGTGGTCAGCGATACCGACAAGGCGGCCAAGGCCCTCAAAGAGGACGGCTTCACCGTCGGGGTCACCGAAGTGACCGCCGTCGAGGTGCCGGACCAGCCCGGCAGCCTGAACGCCATTCTCCAGGTGGTCAACAAGGCCAAGCTCAACGTGGAATACATGTATGCCTTCACCCAGCAGAGCGGCGACACCGGCCTGCTGCTCTTTCGCTTCGACGACCCCGAGGCGGCCCTGCGGGCCTTCCGGGAGGCGGGCTGCAAGCTGCTCAGCGATGAAGAAGTCCACCGGCTCTAAGCCGGAGTTTTTGGCTCGATACCGGCTCAACATCATTATTTAACGAGGGAACAACAAGGAGGGCTTTGCATGAAAAAGACAGCCGTTACAATTATCACCCTGTGGCTCACCCTGACCATGTCGGCCGTTATGGCCATTGCCGAAACCATCAAAGTCGGGGCCATTCTCGCCGTTACCGGCGGAGCTTCGTTCCTCGGCGCCCCCGAGGCCCGGACCCTGCAAATGCTGACCGAAGAAATCAACGCCCAGGGCGGCATCAACGGCAAGAAAATCGAGCTGATCCTGCGCGATTCCGCCGGCAGCCCCGAGCGCTCGGTTTCCTTTGCCCGCCAGCTCATCGAGGAACAGCGGGTATTTGCCATCATCGGGCCTTCCACCAGCGGCGAAACCATGCGGATCAAGCAGATCGCCGAAGAGGGCAAAACCATCCTGCTCTCCCTGGCCGCCGCCGAGGCCATCGTCAACCCCCTGGCCCGCTACGTCTTCAAAACCCCCCAGAACGACCGCTTCGCCGCCGCCCGGATCTTCATGACCATGAACGAGCTGGGAATCGAAAAGATCGCGGTGGTCAGCGGCAATGACGGCTTCGGCCAGGCCGGCCGGGGCCAGCTGGAACAGATCGCCCCCGACTTCGGGATCAAGATCCTGGCCAACGAGGTTTATGACAGCCGGGCCACCGATCTCTCCGCCCTGGTCACCCGGCTGATGTCCAACCGGGAAGTCGAGGCGGTGGTCAACTGGTCCATCGTCCCCGCCCAGGCCATCGTCGCCCGCAACATGCGCCAGGCCGGCTGGGATGTGCCCCTCTTCCAGAGCCACGGCTTCGGCAATATCCGCTACGTCGAGGTGGCGGGAGCCGCCGCCGAAGGCATCATCTTCCCCGCCGGCCGGCTGCTGATCGCCGAGGTGCTGGATGATGAACATCCCCAGAAGGAAGTGCTGCTCAAGTACAAGAACGATTACGAGTCCAGGTACAACGAACCCGCCTCCACCTTCGGCGGCCACGCCTACGACGCCCTGATGATCCTGGCCCGGGCCATCGAAGAAGCCGGAACCGACCGGGAAAAGGTCCGCGACGCCATCGAAAACATGCAGGGCTTTGTCGGCACCGGCGGGATCTTCAACTTCTCCCCCACCGACCACAATGGTCTGGATATCGACGCTTTTGCCATGCTGACCGTCAAGGACGGCAAGTTCGTCAAATACGAACCCTGATCCCGGCTCCCGGCGGCTCAGGCTGAACATGGCGCCGGAACCGACCAGGCAAGCTTTAAAGCACAGGTCCCCCGGAGTACCCGGAGCATCAGGGAGCAGAATGCCATGCTCTCCCTGGCCGGGTAGGCCGGGGGCGCCGGGTTCGGCTTATTCTTGCACCCCGGCCGGTTGCCGCGACCAGGAACCGGCCGGGTGACTTTTTTAAATTCCCCACCGCAGGCTCAAAGTAAAAGATGACCGTCGAACTTTTCGTCCAATACCTGTTTGCCGGCGTCACCTACGGCATTATCTATGCCATCGTGGCCATCGGTTTCAACATCATTTACAACACCACCGGGATCATCAACTTCGCCCAGGGCGAATTCGTGATGCTGGGCGGGATGATCGCCATTACCCTCAACGGCATCGTCCCCCTGCCCCTGGCCATCGCCGGTTCGGTGCTGATCACCATGGCGGTGGGGGCCATGGTGGAGGTCACCTTCATCCGCTGGCTGAAAAGTCCCTCGGTGCTGCGGATGATCATCATCACCATAGGGGTGTCGATCCTGATCCGGGAAGTGGCCCTCCATATCTGGGGGGAGGGCGTCCGGGCCCTGCCCTACTTCGTGGGCAACGAAATCACCACCGTCTCCATTCTCGGCGCCCGGATTTCGCCCCAGGTGCTCTGGATCATCGGGGTCTGCACCGTCATCGTCCTGGCCCTGAGCCTCTTTTTCCGCTACACCATGCACGGCCAGATGATGCGGGCCTGCGCCGCCAACCGCACCGCCGCCACCCTGTGCGGGATCAGCGCCAAGAACATGGTCACCTTTTCCTTCATGCTTTCGGCCGGGATCGGCGCCCTGGCGGGCTGCGTGATGAGCCCCGTCACCTATACCGAGTACGACATCGGCACCGGCCTGGCCATCAAGGGCTTCACCGTGGCCATCCTCGGGGGGCTGGGCAACAGCATGGCGGCGGTGGCCGCCGGCCTGCTGCTGGGCCTGCTGGAAGCCTTCAGCGTCACCGTGGTGCCCCTGGCCTACCAGGATGTAATCGCCATCGCCATCCTGCTGCTGATTATTTTCGTCCGGCCCCACGGCTTGTTCGGGCGCAAGGACGCGGCCGGGCTCAAGGAGTTTTAAGACGATGAAGCATTACTTTCCCATCGCCCTGCTGCTGGCCGGGATCATCCTCGCCCAGCAGCTGACCCTCTGGACCGACACCCAGTTCTACCTGACCCAGCTCACCATGGCCGGCTATTATTCGCTGCTGATCATCGGGCTCTGTCTGCTGCTGGGCTACGCCGGCCAGATTTCCCTGGGCCATGCCGGTTTCTTCGCCATCGGGGGCTATCTCTCGGCCATGCTCACTACCCGCGACCTCGTGCCCTACCTGGACCATCCCCTGATCGCCTTCAGCGACCGGCTGGGGCTGCTGATGAGCCGCCAGGATTACTTCGGCGGCGAGATTCTCCATTTCCATCCCTGGGCCGCCGGCGGCATCGCCATTGCCGCCGCCGTGGTCGTCGCTTACTTGATCGGAGTGCCGGTTCTTAAGCTCAAAGGCCATTACCTGGCCATGGCGACCCTGGGCTTCGGGATCATCATTTACCGGGTGGTGCTGGCCACCCCCATTTTCGGCGAGGCGGACGGGATTTCGGAAGTCCCGGCCTTCCCCCTGCTGGCCGGACTCAGCATCAGCGGCGACTTCGGCAGCCGGGTCAGCAATTACTACATCGCCTGGGGCATGGTAATTATCGTCATGTTCCTGCTGCTCAACCTGATCAATTCCCGGGTCGGCCGGGCCCTGCGGGCCATTCACGGTTCAGCAGACGCCGCCAACGCCATGGGGGTCGATACGGCCGGCTACAAGCTGCGGACCTTCATTCTCAGTGCGGTGCTGGCCGCCCTGGCCGGGGTTTTTCTCACCCATTACAGCAGTGGGATCGGTCCCAGCGAGGCCGGGGTCATGCAGTCGGTGCGCTATGTCGCCATCGTGGCCGTCGGCGGCATGGCCAACCTCTGGGGCGCCCTGGTCATGGGAGTGGTGCTTAATTTCATGTCCCTGCGCGGGATGTTCGGCACCTATGATGACGCGGTTTTCGGGATTATCCTGATTACGATCATGCTTTTCGCCCCCCAGGGCCTGCTGCGGCTCAGCCTGCTGGCCCAAATCGGCAAGCTGGCCCAAAACATCCGCAACCTGGTGCCGGCCAAGCGCAAACCTTGAGCCGCCCAGCTGACCGCAACATTTTTTTGGCAGCCCACCGCTAACCGTGCTTCCTTAGTTTCGTGCCCGGAAGAGCGGTGGCGAGAAAAAATCAGTTAACCAACCTGGACGACCGGACCCGCTGGCCGGGACCGAGCCGACAAAGAAAAAAGATGGCATTGCTTGAAATAAAAGAGCTGAATCGTCGCTTCGGGGGCCTGCAGGCCCTCAGTGAGGTGGACTTCGCGGTGGAGCCGGGCATCATCAAGGCGGTGATCGGTCCCAACGGGGCCGGCAAGACCACCCTGTTCAACGTGATCGCCGGCTCCCTGCCCCCCACTTCCGGCAGCATCCATTTCCAGGGGGAGCAAATCTCCGGCCGCCGACCTTTTCAGATCGCCCGGCTGGGAATCAGCCGCACCTACCAGAACATCAAGCTCTACTCCGGAATGACTGCCCTGGAAAATGTGATGATCGGCCGCCATATCCGGGGCCGGGCCGGCTTTATCGCCGGGATGCTCCATCTGCCCTGGACCTGGCAGGAAGAACGGGAAATCCGCGCTTATTGCCAGGAATTGCTGGAGATGCTGGAGATCGGCCACTTGGCCGGAGTGGAGGCCACCAGCCTCTCCTTCGGCCAGCAGCGGGCGGTGGAAATGGCCCGGGCTTTGGCCCTGGAGCCCCAGCTGCTGCTGCTGGACGAACCGGCGGCAGGCCTCAATATTTACGAAACCGCCGAGGTAGGCCGCCTGATCAGCAAGATCAACAGCCAGGGGATTACGGTGCTGCTGGTGGAACACGACATGTCCCTGGTCATGGATATTTCCCACGAAATCGTGGTCCTCTCCTTCGGCCGCAAGATCGCCGAGGATGTCCCGGCGGCCATCCAGCAGGATCAGGAAGTGATCAAGATTTACCTCGGGGAAGCCGAAGATTAAAAACGCTGCCAGTCCGTTTATCTTTTTGAGGTCGTAAACACTCAGCCCCGGACGGGCCCCGAGCGGGCAGGATCAGGGGGCTGGCCGGCGTTTACGAGGAGGAAGAGGATGCTTAAAATCCGCAACCTGGAGGCCGGCTACGGCAAGCTCCGGGTGCTTAAGCGCATCTCGCTGCACGTCAACCCCGGGGAGATCGTCACCCTGATCGGGGCCAACGGAGCGGGTAAGACCACCCTGCTTTACACCATCACCGGCCTGGTCCGGGCCACCGCCGGAGATATAATCCTCCAGGGCCGCGAGATCACCCGGGAGCGGCCGGAAAAAATCGTCGCCATGGGTTGTTCCCTGGTCCCGGAAGGGCGCCAGGTGTTTGTCACCATGACGGTGCGGGAAAACCTGGTCCTGGGGGCCTATGTGCAGCACAAGAAGGGCAACCGGGAGTTTATGGCCCAACTGGAAGAGGTTTACGAGCTTTTCCCGGTCCTCCGGGAACGCCGGGACCAGCTGGCCGGCACCCTGTCCGGCGGCGAGCAGCAGATGCTGGCCATGGGCCGGGCCCTGATGGCCCAGCCGGCCCTGATCATGCTGGATGAACCGTCCACCGGCCTGGCCCCCTTGATTGTCAAAAACATTTTTGCGATCATTACCAAGCTGCGAGCAGCGGGCAACACCGTATTGCTCATCGAGCAGAATGCCAAGGCGGCCCTGAAAATCGCCGACCGGGGTTATGTCCTGGAAACCGGGAAAATCATCCTGGAAGGTCCGGCCGAGGCCCTGCTGGCCAACCGCGATGTGCAGCGGGCCTACCTGGGCCGCGACCTTGCCCGACCGTAAAGGTCGCAGCAGCACCACATCTTCGGGCGATCAGCCCCGGCGATATAGCGCTGCTATAATCTTCGGGGCCGCTTGCCCGAATCTGCGGCACTGCTGCGACCTTTACGGCCGGGCGGGGAGGAAGGGCAAGATCTGCCCTGGACGGACAAGGGTATAATTGGTTAATTATCAGCCTGTAAGCTCTGCGGGTCGTTGAAGGCTGCAATTTTAATTGTGAGGGCAATGCATGTACTGGAATCAAGCCAAAGAGTGCATGAATCGGGAGGATCTCAAGCAGCTGCAGTTGGAGCGGCTGCAGGCCACCATTTTTCGGGTGGCGACCAATGTCCCGTTTTACCGGCACAAGTTTAAGGAACTGGGGGTGGACCCGGACGGTTTTCGCTCGCTGGACGAGTTGCGCTCCCTGCCCTTTACCACCAAGCAGGATCTGCGCGACAACTACCCCTACGGCCTTTTCGCCGTGCCCCTGCGGGACGTGGTCCGGGTCCATGCCTCCTCCGGCACCACCGGCCAGGCCACCGTGGTCGGCTACACCCGCAACGATATCAAGACCTGGGCCAACCTGACTGCCCGGGTCCTCACCGCCGCCGGGGTCACCAACGACGACGTGGTCCAGATCGCCTTCGGCTACGGGCTGTTCACCGGCGGTTTCGGTCTCCATTACGGGGCCGAACTGGTGGGGGCCTCGGTTATTCCCATTTCCAGCGGCAACACCCGGCGCCAGATCCAGATCATGCAGGATTTCCGTACCACCGCCCTGATCTGCACCCCCAGCTACGCCCTGCTGCTGGCCGACAGCATCGAGGAAGCAGGAATTCCGCTCAACTCCTTCTCTTTGAAGTACGGCCTTTTTGGCGCCGAACCCTGGTCCGAAGGGATGCGCCAGGAGATCCAGAAAAAGCTTAATATCATCGCCACCGACAACTACGGCCTTTCCGAAATCATGGGACCCGGGGTCGCCGGGGAATGCCAGCAGCGCAATGGGCTGCACATCAATGAAGACCATTTTCTGGTGGAGATCATCGATCCCGAAACCCTGGAGCCGGTGGCCCCGGGGGAACTGGGCGAGCTGGTGCTGACCACCCTTACCAAGGAGGCCTTCCCGATCATCCGTTACCGGACCCGCGATCTGACCCGCCTCATCGAGGAGCCCTGCCCCTGCGGGCGCACCCTGCGGCGGATGGAACGAATCACCGGCCGCACCGACGATATGCTGATCGTCAAAGGGGTCAATGTCTATCCCTCCCAGATCGAAAACATCCTTTTCGACATCGAAGGCACCAAACCCCACTACCAGATCGTGGTGGAACGGGAAGGCCGCCTCGACAAGATTACCGTTCTGGTGGAGGTAATGGAGTCCATCTTCTTTGACGAAATGCGCAAGCAGGGAGAGATCATCAACAACATCAAGCACAAACTGGCCTCGGAGCTCGGCATCGGGGTGGAAGTGCGCCTGGTGGAGGAAAAGAGCCTGGAGCGCTCGGAAGGCAAGGCTAAACGGATTGTCGACAAAAGAAAACTGTAGCAGCAAAACCCGGAACCCCGCCGGCGGTTGCCGCAAGCGCCGCGGCGGATGACCAGCGGGTCGCGGCGCAAACCTGGCCGTCCCGCTCCCCGGTCAAGATACCCAGCAAAAAGAGGGCTGTACCCATGGCTATTTCCCAGAAAATGATCACCTTTGCCGAACGCTCTTCCTGGATCCGCAAGATGTTTGAGGAAGGGGCCAAACTGAAAGCCCGCCACGGGGCGGAGAACGTTTTTGACTTCAGCCTCGGCAACCCCGACCTGCCTCCCCCGCCCCGTTTTGCCGAGGTGCTCAAAAAGGTGGCCGGCGCTGAAGGCCCGGGGGCCCACAGCTATATGCCCAACGGCGGCTATCCCTTCGTCCGGGCGGCGGTGGCCGAGCAGATCTCCCGGGAACAGGAAATTACCGTGGGCCAGGAAGAGCTGCTGATGACGGTGGGCGCGGCCGGCGGACTCAACGTGGTCCTCAAGGCCCTGCTCGATCCGGGGGATGAAGTGATCATCCTGGCCCCGTTTTTCGTCGAGTACAACTTTTACGTCGACAACCACGGCGGCACCACCAGAATCGTCAACACCAATGCCGATTTCAGCCTGGATCCGGCCGCCGTCGCCGCCGCCCTGACCCCCCGGACCAAGGCCATCATCATCAACAGCCCCAACAATCCCACCGGCCAGATCTACTCGGCGGCCGAGCTGGCCGCCCTGGCCGAGGTCCTGGACCAGGCGGAGCAGACCATCTACCTGATCGCCGACGAGCCCTACCGCAAGATCGTCTTCGACCAGCACACGGTGCCCAGCGTCTTCAAGGCTTACCGCCACAGCCTGGTGGTTTCCTCTTACTCCAAGGATCTCTCCCTGCCCGGCGAACGGATCGGCTACATCGCGGTTCATCCCGAAATCGAGGCCAAACAGCAACTTATCGGCGCCATGACCCTGGCCAACCGCATCCTGGGCTTTGTCAACGCCCCGGCCCTGATGCAAAGGGTGGTAGCCGAACTGCAGGGAGTCACGGTGGATTCCACCATCTACACCCGCCGCCGGGAGCTGTTCTGCCGGGTGCTGAGCGAGGCCGGTTACGAATTCGTGCCCCCCAAGGGCGCCTTCTATCTCTTTCCCAAATCACCGCTGGCCGATGACACCCGCTTCGTCGGTCTGCTGGCCGAGCAGAAGATCCTGGGGGTGCCGGGCCGGGGTTTCGGCCTGCCGGGCTATTTCCGGCTCGCCTTCTGCGTTGAGGATGACGTCATTGCCCGTTCCGCCGCCGGATTCGCGGCGGCAATGGCGGCAGCCCGCCAGGCGGGCCCGGCCTGAGGCCGGTCGCCCCCGGCACCGACTTCCACCATTAAGAGACCAACTTGTCTTCCCCGGACCGCACCATCCATTACGGCTGGCACATCGTCTGGGCCGGCACCTTTTGCGTTTTTGCCTGCCTGGGCCTGGGCCGCTTCGCCCTGGGCATGATCCTGCCCGCCATGGGCCGGGGCCTGGAGCTTTCCTACAGCCAGATGGGGCTGATCGGGACCATGAATTTCGTGGGCTACCTGGCCGCCGTCCTCTTTTGCGGCGCTTTAGCCGAACGGCTGGGCTATCGCCTGCTGATCACCATGGCCCTGGGGTTGATCGGCAGCACCATGATCCTCATCGGCCAGAGCAGTTCCCTGCCCCTGATCCTGCTCCTCTACGCCCTTTGCGGGATGGGCAGCGGGGCCGCCAACGTGCCGATGATGGGTCTGATCGCCCACTGGTTCCACCGCAGCCAGCGGGGCCGGGCCACCGGCTTTGTCGTCATCGGCAGCGGTTTTGCCATCCTCCTCTCCGGCAAGCTGATCCCCTTCCTCAACGATCTGGCGGGGGAAGAGTTCGGCTGGCGCCTGAGCTGGCAGGTCCTGGGAGGAATTATCCTCCTGGTCGCCCTGCTCTGCCTGGCCGTTCTCCGCAACAGCCCCCGGGATAAAGGGCTACGGCCCTACGGGGAGAAAACCGGCCCCGGCGAACCAGCCGGCGCTCCCGAGGAAAGCCGGATCAGCCCGAAAATCATCGCCCACCTGGGCGCCATCTATTTCCTCTTTGGCTACACTTACGTAATCTACGCCACCTTCATCGTCACCACCCTGATCAACGAGCATGGCTTTTCCCCGGCCAGCGCCGGTAATTTCTGGGCGGTGGTGGGCTTGCTGAGCCTGCTTTCCGGCCCCCTGTTCGGGACCCTTTCCGACCATATCGGCCGCCGGAAAACCCTGGCCCTGGTTTTTGCCATCCAGACCACGGCCTACCTGCTGGTGGCGGTCCACCCTCCGCCTGCCCTGCTCCTGCTCTCCATCACCTGCTTCGGCCTGGTGGCCTGGGCCATCCCCTCGATCATGGCCGCCATGGTGGGAGACTACGCCGGACCCTTCAAAGCTGCCCGCATCTTCGGCCTGATCACTTTCATCTTCGCCATCGGCCAGATTGCCGGCCCGGCGATGGCGGGTGTACTGGCCGAAAACTCCGGCAGCTTTGCCGGCAGCTTCCTGATGGCCGGTCTCTGCACCATCCTGGGCATGCTCCTGGCTCTGCGCCTGCGCCCCCTTGCCAGTTAACCCTGCCCCCGGCGCTGGCGATGATTGCCCGCAACCAAAACTTCTCCTCGATGATGCAAAAATAACCAAGCAGGACAAACCGTCACCCCTGCTTGATTATCAGATCATTAATCAAATGATCGGCCTCAACCCTTCAATGACCATTAACCTTTACATAATGGTTAAAGTCTTTATGCCCAAGCATCCTTGAAAAACACAAGGCATTCTGAGTATAATATTTGTTTAAATAAAAAAATTATTCGAATCAGTTAAAGTAAAAAAAATCAATCCGGATCAATTGTGAGTAAAAAAGAAGAAATAGTCACTCCGCCATTATGGCTGGCGCTTATTCCCGTGATGGTGACGGGGGCGGCGCTGGCTTATTCAGTTTTTATCCTGGACGCCCAACCCCACTTCTCGTTGTTCCTGGGCGGAGTTACCGCCGGACTTTGCGCCTATTTTCACGGCTTTTCCTGGCTGAAAATCAAAGAAGGCTTCAAGCAGGCCATCGCCCGCACGATTCCCTCGCTGATTATCCTGCTGATTATCGGGATGCTGATCGCGGTGTGGATCGCCAGCGGAATTGTCCCGGCCATGATGTATTTCGGTCTGGAGTTCATGTCAGCGCACTGGTTCTTGCCCCAGATCCTGCTCTTCTGCAGCGCGATGGCCCTGATCACCGGCAGTTCCTGGTCAACGGTCGGAACCATCGGGGTAGCGGCAATCGGGGTGAGTGAAGGCCTGGGGATTCCGCCGGCCATGACCGCCGGGGCCGTGGTGTCTGGGGCCTTTTTCGGCGACAAGATTTCACCCATGTCGGATTCAACCAACCTGACTCCCTCGGTGCTGGGAGTCAACCTGTTTGATCACATCAAGCATATGCTCTATACCACCGTGCCCATCCTGCTGATCTCGCTGGGTTTTTTTACTCTCCTGGGATTCATCGTCGCCGGCGACGGCAACGGCACCGATATCTCGGCCTATACCGAACATATCCGGCACCAATTCAACCTTTCGCCCTGGCTGTTTATCCCGCCGCTTATCGTAATTTTTATGATCTACAGGAAGATTCCGGCCATTCCCAGCCTGATCGCCGGGGTGGTTCTGGGAGGAAGCGCCTACCTGATCCTCCAGGGAGGAAGCCCGGGCGGCTTATCCGATCTCATCCACTATGGGGTGGTAATGGAGACCGACAATGCCGAAATGGATGCCCTCTTTTCCCGGGGCGGCATGGAAAGCATGTACAGCGTGGTGATCCTGGCCCTGGTCTCGCTGGCGCTGGGGGGAATTATGAGCCACACCGGGATGCTCCACAGTATGGTGCTGCGGCTGGCCAGCTTGCTGAATTCCGCCGGAAACCTGACCGCCACGGTGATCGGAACTTCGGTCCTGGTCAACCTTTTCAGCGCTAACCAGTACCTGGCCGTCATCCTGCCCGGGCAAATGTTTGAAGAGTGCTACCGGAAGCTGAAGCTCAAGCTCAAGAACCTGACCCGAACCCTGGAAGCCGGCGGCACCCTGACCGCGCCGCTGGTTCCCTGGAACAGCAGCGGGGTTTTCGTCTTTATCACTCTGGGAGTTCCGGTTCTGGCCTATGCCCCTTACGCGATATTGTGCTGGCTCACCGCCATTATTGCCATGGTGTTCGGTTATGCCAATATCAGCATGACAAAAATTAAAGCCCCGCAGGAAGAACCCCAGGACCAGCAATAACCTCGCAACCGGCCCGGCAGTGCGACGAGTTGATTGCCGATTGGCCCGGTTTGCATTATACAAGGCCCAGCAAAACCGTGCGCCGGGGCAAAAAAGGGGCAAAGCCTGCCTTGACCGCAAACCTTGCCGCCATTACCGCCATTGGCCCTGCCCTCGCGGCCAACCAACCATCCAGGGAGATGAATAAATGGCCTCACTCGTAGATCGCATTATCCGGGCTGCCAAGCTTGACCCGGATCTGTACCGGGAAGTAAAGGAAGACGACAACGCCCTGGGGCCGGCCTTGAACGTGGTGATTCTCTCCAGTCTGGCCGCCGGTATCGGTTCTCTTCGCCTGGGCTTGACCGGGTTTCTGGTGGGCACCGCTGCCGCCTTTGCCGGCTGGTTAATCTGGGCCCTGGTTATTTATCTCGTCGGGGCCCGGATCCTGCCCGAACCCCGCACCAAAACCAGCATCGGCCAGTTGCTCCGGGTGACCGGTTTTGCCAGTGCCCCCGGCATCATCCGGGTGCTGGGGGGGCTCCCCTACGTGGGCGGGATCGTGATCTTCGTCTCCTCCCTCTGGACCCTGATGGCGATGATCGCGGCCACCCGCCAGGCCCTGGATTATCAAAGCGCCTGGCGCACGGGCGGGGTATGTCTGCTGGGCTGGGTTGTGCAGGGGATGGCCATCGCCCCCTTTCTGCTCATGGTGGCCGCGGAATAAGGGGCAAGCCACGACGGCAGGCGGGGGCCGGTCAGGCCGCGGCCGCCAGCAGCTTGGCGCCGTTGCGCCAGAGGATTTTTTCCAGCAGCCGGGCAGGAAGATGCAGGTCCCGCAGTTCTTTTAGCACCGTCTGCTGATCGGCCCAGGGGGAATCGGTGCCGAAGAGGAGGTAGTCGCCGGGGTGGCTGAGAATAATCCGGCGGGCCCGCTCCGGCTCCAGCATGTGCAGCACGTAGGAAATATCCATGTAGAGGGGGCGGCCGGCCAGTTCCTGCTCCACCTCCTCCCACTGGTCCCAGGCCCCGAGGTGGGTGGCGATCAGCTTCAGGTCGGGAAAACGCTCGATCACCCGGACGATCCGGTGCGGGGCGGCGATGGGGTCGCGGGGAAAGCCGATATCAAAGCCGGTATGCATCACCAGGATCAGGTTTTCCGCCGCGATCCGCTGGTAGATGGGCCACATCCGCTCATCATCGAGGGTGAATTCCTGGTAGTAGGGATGCATCTTGATCCCGCAAAAGCCCGCCGCCCTGATTTGGCCGATCCGGGCCGGGGCTTGCCGGTCGGCGGGATGGACCGAAGGGAAGGGGATGATCCGGGGCGACCGGATGGCCTGCGACCAGGCCAGGATCGAATCGAACTGGCCCGGGCGGGTGGCGATGGAGCAGATCACGCTCTCGCTGACCCCGGCCTCATCCATCTTGGCCAGCAGCGAAGCCAGCCGGCCGTCGCTGAACGCCTTGACCTTGCCCGCCTCTTCCAGGGCCGGAATCGCCCGCAAGGCCACCTGGTCGGGAAAGGCATGGGTATGAAAATCAATAATCCGCATCAGTACCAGGTTTCGTCAGGTTGCTCTTTGCCCGCGGCCAACCAAGCGCCAGCCGGTCCGGGTTTTACAGGGAATGGACGACATGCACCACCACCCCCCAGATCTCACAGGAACTCTCCTCGGCCAGCACCAGGTCGGGGTAATCCGGGTTTTCCGCCACCAGCCGACAGCGGCCCTCTTTTTTAAGCAACCGCTTCACGGTCAGTTCACCATCAACCACGGCAATCACCACTTTACCGCTCACCGGCTCCAGGGAGCGGTCCACCACCAGGATGTCGTTGTGGTGAATACCGGCCCCGATCATGGAGTCGCCGGCCACCCGGACAAAGAAGGTGGCCGCCGGGTTGGCCACCATCAGTTGGTTCAGGTCAAGCCGCCCCTCGATATAATCATCAGCCGGGGAGGGAAAACCGGCGGCGACCCGGCAGACAAAAAGCGGGCAGCGCAATTCTCCCCCCGGGGAAAAGGCATACACGGCGGTAACATGGGTTTGGGCGCTGGTGATCATATTTCCCCATATAGCGGGTTGGGCGGTTTGTTGAGCCTGTTTGGCCCGGCGGCTTAAAGGGCCGGTGGGCGGCCGGGGTTAATTGTCGGGGCGGACCGTTCAGGCCCGGGTCAGGTGACGGTATTTGATCCGGTGGGGCTGGTCGGCCTCGGCCCCCAAGCGCCGGCGGCGGTCCTCCTCGTACTCGGAGTAATTGCCGTCAAACCAGACCACCTGCGAATCACCCTCAAAGGCCAGGATGTGGGTGGCGATGCGGTCGAGAAACCAGCGATCATGGCTGATCACCACCGCGCAACCGGCGAAATTCTCCAGGGCCTCTTCCAGGGCCCGCAGGGTGTTGACGTCGAGATCGTTGGTGGGCTCGTCCAACAGCAGCACATTGGCCCCGGACTTGAGCATCCGGGCCAGGTGAACCCGGTTGCGCTGGCCGCCGGACATCACCCCGACCTTGCGCTGCTGTTCGGTGCCGGAAAAGTTGAAACGGGCCACGTAGGCCCGGGAATTGATCTCGCGGTTGCCCAGGGTGATGGTTTCCTGGCCCTCGGAAATCGCCTGCCAGATGGTTTCCTCGGGCTTGAGGACATCCCTTTCCTGGTCGACGGCGGCGATCTTTACCGACTCTCCCAGGCGGATACTGCCGACATCGGGCTGCTCACGGCCGGTGATCAGCTTGAACAGGGTGGTCTTGCCGGCCCCGTTGGGGCCGATCACCCCGACAATTCCGCCGGGCGGCAGGGTAAAGGAAAGATCGGCGAAAAGCAGCTTGTCGCCGAAGGATTTGGCCAGCTTTTCCGCTTCGATCACCGTCTTGCCCAGGCGAGGACCCGGGGGGATGTAGATTTCAAGATCGCGGGTCCGCTTTTCCCCTTCCTGACCCAACAGATCCTCGTAAGCCTTGATCCGGGCCTTGGCCTTGGCGTGCCGCCCCTTGGGGGTCATCCGGATCCATTCCAATTCCCGGGCCAGGGTCTTCTGCCGGTCGCTCTCCTGCTTTTCCTCCTGGGCCAGCCGCTTTTGCTTCTGCTCCAGCCAGGAGGAATAGTTGCCCTTCCAGGGAATGCCGTGGCCCCGGTCCAGTTCGAGAATCCAGCCGGCGACGTTGTCGAGAAAGTAACGGTCATGGGTCACGGCGATGATGGTCCCGGCATAGCGCTGGAGGTGGTGTTCCAGCCAGGCCACGGTTTCGGCGTCGAGATGGTTGGTGGGCTCGTCGAGCAGGAGAATGTCCGGTTCCTGCAAGAGCAGGCGGCAGAGGGCCACCCGCCGCTTCTCGCCGCCCGAGAGCACCTTGATCGCGGTATCGCCGGGCGGGCAACGCAGGGCGTCCATGGCCATCTCCAGGCGGGCGTCGAGATCCCAGGCATCGAGGGCGTCGAGTTTTTCCTGGACCGCCGCCTGGCGGGCGATCAGCTTGTCCATGGCCGCATCATCCATGGGCTCGGCGAACTTGAGATTGATCTCGTTGAACTCGTTGACCAGATCCACGGTTGCCTGCACCCCCTGCTCAACGATCTGGCGGACGGTGAGATTCTCGTCCAGCCGCGGCTCCTGGGCCAGGTAGCCGACGGTGTAGCCCGGAGAAATATGGGTTTCTCCATTGAACTCCCTGTCTTCGCCGGCCAGGATCCGCAACAGCGAGGACTTGCCGGAACCGTTCATCCCGATTACTCCGATCTTGGCCCCGTAAAAATATGAGAGGCTGATATCCTTGAGGATCGGCTTTTTATCATAAAATTTGCTTACTTTGATCATCGAATAGATAATCTTGTCCGGCTCGTTAGCCATAATTTTACCCTCTTGATTATTATGCGCTCGCACGCCCGGCCTGGGGCAGACGCCCCGGCTGGTCTCCGCCCGGCCCTTTTCCGCTCGGGCCGCCGCTCAATTCCGGACGGCGGTTCATAAGCCGCTCAGTTTAACCTTAAATCGACCGATTTGGCAACCAGGCTGATAGCAGGGAAGGCCGAGGCCCTGCTATCAGCCGTGGACCTGCTCCGGGGCAACCGGCCAAAAAGCGACTAATTGGTTGAAAAAAAAAGCATTGTGCTGCATCCTGACCTGCAAAGGGCGACCTCGGCGTTATCCAGCCCGGACCTTAACGACCCCCGGGCCATGGCGACCGAACGGCAGCAACCAAGGAGCAGGACATGATCCGAAAATCCGCCGACGATCAGGATGATGCCGGTCTGGCCCCCCCGCCGCCGCTGGTTCTGACGGTGGACCGCGAGGCCCAGCTCAGCGGAGCCGACCGGATCCTGCTGAACGCTCTCAAGCAGCAGTTGACCCTGGAAAATCCCCAGTACCGGGACGCCCGCAAGTACGGGCGCTGGATCGGCAAGCACCTCCAGCCCCAACTCCGTTTTTTCAGCGCCATCCCGGACGGCATCGCCTTTCCCCGCGGCTTTGCCAACCAGGCGGTGCTGCTTTGCCGACGCTTGGCGGGCCGCGACCCACAAATCATCGACCGGCGACGGCAGTGCGAGCCCCTCCCCCTCACTTTTCAAGGCCGGCTGCGCCCCTACCAGCAGCAGGCCTTAGAGGCGATATTGAGTCGTGACTTCGGGGTATTGGAGGCCGGGACCGGCTCCGGCAAAACCGTGGTCGCGGCGGCGGTGTTCGCCGCCCGCCGCCAGCCCACCATCATTCTGGTCCACACCAAGGAACTGCTCTATCAATGGGCCGAGCGCCTGGCCGAGTTTCTCGGGGTCGAGGTCGGCCTGCTGGGCGACGGCCACCAGCAGATCAAGCCGCTGACCGTGGCCATCGTCAATTCGGCCCGCCGCCGGACTGAGGATCTGCCGCCCTATTTCGGCCAGATCTGTGTCGATGAGTGCCATCGGGTGCCCTCTTCCCTCTTCACCGAGGTGGTGACCGCCTTCGACTGCCGCTTCATGCTGGGCCTTTCCGCCACTGCCTTCCGCCGCGACGGCTTGACCAAGCTGATCAATTTTTACCTCGGCGACTCGGTTCATCGCATCGCTACCGGCGATCTCCAGCGGAGCGGGGCCATTCTCAAGGCCCGCCTGATTCAGCGCCCCACCGGCTTCCGCTATCCCTACCGCGGCAACTACCAGGCCCTGATGAAGGCCCTGACCGCCGACCAGGCCCGCAACCAGTTGATCGTCGCCGACATCACCCGGGAGCTGCGGGAAGCGGCAGAGCAGAACGGGGCCGGGCAAGGCACGATCCTGGTGGTCAGCGACCGGGTCCGGCACTGCGAGGAACTGGCGGCTTTACTCGACCAGCAGGGGATCGAAAACCGGGTGCTGACCGGGACCACTCCGGCCGAGGAGCGCAATCAACTGGTCGCCGCCCTCCAGGAGGGCCGGGTGCGGGTGCTGATCTCCACCGTTCAGCTCATCGGGGAAGGCTTCGACTGTCCCGGTCTGCGCAGCCTCTTTCTCACCACCCCAATCAAGTTCACCGGCCGCCTGCTCCAGGTGGTGGGGCGGATTCTGCGCCCGGCGGCCGGCAAAGAACCCAAGGTCTACGATTACGTGGACCCGGTAGGGGTCTTGCAGTACTCGGCCCAATCCCGGGCCCTGACCATGCAATAGGCCCCGGCTCAGCCGCCCGCCGGGCTTACCAGCCCAAATAATGGTTGCGGCAGATTTTTCGGTTAGCAAAAAAGCCCGACCCCCTGGGAAAGGGGATCGGGCTTAGGGATACTTTTATTGAACAAAGCGAGTCAGGGGCAGTGGCTTCGGACGGCCGGCGCTGCTTGACCAGGGGCCGCCGAAAATCGGCGCCGCTTCAGGCAGCGGCGGCCGGTTCAGCCTTGTCGGCCGGTTCCTGCTCATCCTCAACGGTCGCCGAGGAACCCTGCCCCGAGGGCAACTCCTTGTTGCGGGACTTGATTTCCCCGCTCAGACAGGCCCCTGATTCAACCTCCAGGTCGCTGGCTTCGACTTTGCCGTTGATCACCCCGCTGGCCGAGATCTGGAACTTTTTGACGCTGACGTTGCCCTCAACCCGACCCGCGCAGATAAAGGTGTTGACCAGCACGTCTCCGACCACCAGGCCTTTCTCGCCCATGATCAGGTAATCGCCGCGGATGTTGCCCTGAACCCGGCCATCGAGCCGCAATTTGCCTTTGAAGGAAATATTCCCGTCCAGCTGCATTTCCTGGCCGATAATGCCGGTAACCATTCCCGGCTCGTCCTTGTGAGCGCCGCCTTTCTTCCAGAAAGCCATAATCGCTGTTCCCTAGCGAACTTCCTGACCGCGCACTGAACCGCCGCGGGCCGGGATGGTTCCGTCCAGCACATCCGCCACCCTGACAAAAGGGTAAGGATCGATGGGCTTGTCGTTATGCAGGATGGTGTAATGGAGATGGGGGCCGGTGCTGCGGCCGGTATTGCCCAGCTGGGCGATAACCTGGCCCCGCTCGACCCGATCGCCGGCCTGGACCAGGCGTTTTTGCAAGTGCAGGTAGCGGGTCTGAAAATCGTTGCCGTGGTCGATGACCAGATAATGGCCGTTGGCCCGGTTGTAGTTGCTGGCCGTTACCAGCCCGGCGGCCGGCGCCTTGATCCGGGTGCCGACCCGGTTGTGGATATCGAGGCCGTCATGCATGGCCGGCCGGCCATGAAAAGGGTCGGACCGGCGACCGAAAGGCGACGTCAGGGTACCGGGAACCGGAGTGCCCAAAGGCACCGACTTGATGAAGTCGAGATAATGGTCAACCTTCAAGGTAAGACCTTGATAGGATTCATCACCGAGTGAGATGTAGGGGCCGCCGGTGTTGCTGGGTCCCTCTCCGGCCGCAAGATCAATTCCCACGGCGCTGAGGATCGATTCGATGATCTCGCTGCGCTGGCGCAACTCATCCAGGGCGTTATCGAGCAACATTCGTTGCTGCTCTTCCTGGTCGACGGCTACGGCCAGCACCTGGCGATGGCTTTCCTGGACCTTGGCCAATTCCTGCTTGATCACCGCTTTTTTGGCCCGCAGGGCGACATTCTCAACCGTCGCCCACCAGCCCACGCCACTGACCAGGACCAGGGCTCCGAGCACCAGGCTCAAAATCCACACAGTTTTTTTCTTGATATAAAAGGAACGAGTCATTCCTCTCTCGCTGGTGACCATGAAATGCAGTTTGGTTTCCATGCGATCTCCCGATTCTGCTTCGGCCTCAAAGCCATGCTGCTCTCTATAAATAATAATTGCGTCATACTAGCAAGAACCTCCGCTCCAAACCATAAAAAAATGACCAAATCGGAATCCTTCACCTTTCCGTGAGGTCAATTTTCCATTAGGATGGTTAAGTTCTTGAAAAACGCGGCTACCGCTCCTCCATAAAAATCGGCCACCTCGCGCCATGACCGCCACCAAGACCACAACCGGCCCAAAACAGCCAACGGCAGCGAAATTTGCCGATTTGATCGACCATTATCTCGACGATGGGCTGGAAGCCGCGGCAGCGAGAAACGGCCGGCCCCGGCCCTCTTTGGCCCAACGGCTGCAAAGCTACCCCCCGGTCCAGGAGGAACTTGATCTCCATGGCCTGAAGGCCGAGGAGGCGGAAAAGGCCTTGCGCCGCTTTGTCGAGCACTGCCTGAGCCTCCGTCTGGCCACCCTTCGGATCATTACCGGTAAGGGTTTGCACTCCCCCGGGCCCCCGGTCCTGCCGCCGGTGACCGAGGCCGTCCTGCAGGCTATGAAGCAGGAAAAAAAGGTTCTGGCCTATCGCTGGGAAAAAAAGCGCTCCGGCCGGAGCGGCGCCTTGATCGTCTACCTGCCCTGACCAGGCAGGTTGAAGTCATAGGGGCGGTTCCTCCAGCCCGGCGCGGGGAACCGACCGCCAGAGGCCAACTGTTGTGGTCAGGGAATCTTAATCCCGGCGGAAACCTGGGGGAGATGGTTATAAGGTGCCGAGGAGGCAATCTCATGCTGGTTAAAGAAGTTGTTTTTTTTACCCCCTACCCCTTTGCCGTGGGGCAAAAAATCCGCATTACGAGCGGACCGCGCCAGGGAGACTGGGAGGTGATGGCGATAAGTGAAAAAAAAATAACTCTGCGTTGCCCCGTCTCGGGACGGCAATTTACCTGGAACCGCTTCTGTTACCTGAGCGAGACCCACGGAAACCAGCAATGGCCGCAAACTTAACAGGAAAAGCCATGCTGACGGAGCCGGAACGGCACCAGGTCACCCGCCTCGCAGGCTGACCATTCCGTCAGCCTGCTTTGTTTAAAGCATATCCCGTGCCAATTTCGCGGCCGGGTTTCTTTCTCTTTGATTGCCCATTGCCAGCGGCGGGCAGACCAGCGGTTGCTCCCTGCCGGCGCTAACCTGGACCGCCTCCTGGCTGACAAAAAATGTCGGTCAATTTGACTTTTTCCGTCAATTGCCGACCTTTAAATGACAGGATGTAATTCCGCCCCGAAGAGTTGGGTGGCGATAGCGATCAACGAACAAAAAGCCATCCTGCGTGGTCCCGTATCGGGACGGCAATTTACCTGGGGCCGCATTTGTTGCCCGAGCGGGCCAGCACTGCCAGCAATGGCCGCAAATATTACGAGGTTAACCAAGATGACGGAGCCGGAACGGAGAGCAGTCACCACACCCTGGCATGCCCTGGAGCCTGACCGTGCCGCCAGCCAACTGAAAGCCGATCTCGACCAGGGTCTGGATTCGCAGGAGGTCGCCAGGCGCCTGGAGCAATACGGCCCCAACGTTCTGACGCCGCCCCACAAAAGAGGACCCCTGCTGCGTTTTCTGCTCCAGTTCCACAACGTCCTGATTTACGTCCTGATCGGGGCGGCCGTGGTGACCATGCTGATGCAACACTGGCTCGACGCCGGGGTTATCATCGGGGTGGTGGTGATCAACGCCCTGATCGGTTTCATCCAGGAAGGCAAGGCGGAACGGGCCCTCGAGGCCATCCGTAAAATGCTTTCGCACCAGGCCCTGGCCCTGCGGGGGAGCAAGCGGATGGTGATCGGCGCGGAGGAACTGGTGCCGGGTGATATCGTTTTTCTCCAGTCCGGCGACAAGGTGCCGGCGGATCTGCGCCTCTTCAAGATCAAGGATTTGCGCATCGACGAGGCCTCCCTGACCGGCGAATCGGTTCCGGTGGAAAAGGACCCGGAACCGGTTGAGGAAAACTCCGCCATCGGCGACCGTTCCTCCATGGCCTATTCCGGCACCCTGGTCACCTACGGCCAGGGCACCGGGGTGGTGGTGGCCACCGGAGATGACACCGAATTGGGCCGGATCAACAAGATGCTGGCCGGCGTTTCCCCGCTGACCACCCGCCTGCTGATTAAAATGGCCGAATTCGGGCGCAAGCTGACCGTGGCCATTTTCGCCATGGCCGGCATCACCTTTGCCTTCGGCTACCTGCTGAAGGACTACGGGGCCGACGAGATGTTCCTGGCCGTGGTGGGCCTGGCGGTGGCCGCCATCCCCGAAGGGTTGCCGGCCATCATCACCATCACCCTGGCCCTGGGAGTCCAGGCCATGGCCGGCCGCAAGGCCATTATCCGGCGCCTGCCGGCGGTGGAAACCCTGGGTTCGGTAACCATTATCTGCTCGGACAAAACCGGCACCTTGACCAGAAACGAAATGACCGTCCAGGAAGTGGTCACCGCCGACCAGGGCTTTGCGGTTTCCGGGATCGGCTATGCCCCCCGCGGCGCCTTCAACCTGGACGGCGGCGAAGAAGGCCAGGATGTCAGCCCCGGTGATTATCCGGTCCTGGAAGAACTTTGCCGGGCAGCGATGCTCTGCAACGACGCCGAGATCGTCTCCGGCGAAGAAGATGATTCCTGGCAGGCCAGCGGCGATCCCACCGAAGCGGCCCTGGTGACCATGGCCCTGAAAGCCGGCCTGGAGAGCGACGGCCTGCGCAAAAACTATCCCCGTACCGACCTGATCCCCTTTGAGTCGGAACACAAGTTCATGGCCACCCTCCACCACGATCACCAGGGCAACGCCATGATTTATCTCAAGGGGGCCCCCGAAGTGGTGCTCAACATGTGCACCCGCCAGCGGCTCAATGACCAGGACGAGGAGCTGGACCGGGAATTCTGGGAAGCCCAGCTGGACCAGATCGCCGGCAAAGGCCAGCGCCTCCTGGCCCTGGCGACCAAGACACCGGAGGCCGGCCAACGCGAACTGCACTTCGCCGACGTCGAGAACGGCATGACCCTGCTGGGCCTGGTGGGGATCATCGATCCGCCCCGGGACGAGGCCATCACCGCGGTGGCCGAATGCCGCTCCGCCGGGATCCGGGTCAAGATGATCACCGGCGACCACGCCGTCACCGCCCGGGCCATCGCCGCCCGCATGGGCATCGGCGAGGATCCCGAAGCGGGCAAGGCCATCACCGGCCGGGAACTGGAGGAAATGAGCGACGATGATCTGCGACCCAAGGCTCTGACCACCGATGTCTTCGCCCGGGTAAGCCCCGAACACAAACTGCGCCTGGTCAAGCTGCTCCAGGAGAGCGGCGAAGTGGTGGCGATGACCGGCGACGGGGTCAACGACGCTCCGGCCCTGAAGCAGGCCGATGTCGGGGTGGCCATGGGCATCAAGGGCACCGAGGTGGCCAAGGAAGCGGCGGAGATGGTGCTCACCGACGACAATTTCGCCGCCATTGCCCACGCGGTCCAGGAAGGCCGCACGGTTTACAACAATATCCGCAAATCCATCGCTTTCATCCTGCCCACCAACGGCGGCCAGGCCGGGGTGATCATCGCCGCCGTCATGGCCGGCCAGATTCTGCCGATTACCCCGGTCCAGATCCTCTGGGTCAACATGGTAACCGCCGTAACCCTGGCCCTGGCCCTGGCCTTTGAGCCCGCCGAACCCGATGTCATGAAGCAGCCGCCCCGCGACCCGCAAGCGGCTATTCTCGATGTTTTTCTGGTCTGGCGGGTGGTTTTCGTCTCCCTGATCATGGTGGGCGGAGTGAGCGCTTTTTTCACCTGGAAAGTCAACCAGGGGGTGGATATCGAGGTCGCTCGCACCACGGCGGTCAACACCTTGATCATGTTTCAAATTTATTACCTGTTCAATACCCGCTCCCTCCACCGCCAGATCAACAGCATCCGGCTGTTCTACGAGAACCGGTTCGTCCTGATTGCGGTGGCAGCGGTACTCATGCTGCAGGCCATGTTCACTTATGCCCCTTTCATGAACAAGCTTTTCGGCACCGCGCCCATTGATGGCGGAGACCTGCCGTTGATCGTGACCACCACCGCCAGTGTCTTTGTGCTGGTGGAAGGAGAAAAATATATCATGAACCGCTGGCGCCGCCGACGCGGATCGGCTCCGGTTTAGGCCCCTCGGGTCCCACCGGTCCCCGACCCGGACAAGGTATTTCCCCCATACGAGGCTGAATCCATGGAAAATCGCATCCAGGAACTGATTGAGAAGATCAAAGGCCTCGAGAAGGAACTGACCGAGGAGATCCAGAAAAAGGAAGAGGAGTTCACCTACCAGATAAAAGGACGCCGGATCATCTTCAGCCGCGAGGTGCGGCAGCGCCATCGTTTGCTGGTCATGACGATCCGGCGCTTTCTCCGCCAATCAAGCCTGCTGGCCATCCTTACCGCCCCGGTGATCTGGGCCTGCCTGCTGCCGGCCGTGCTGCTGGACCTCTTCGTCAGCATCTATCACGCCATCTGCTTCCCGGTCTACGGTATCCCCAAAGTCAAGCGCGGCGACTACATCGTCATCGATCGCCACGCCCTGGGCTACCTCAACGCCATCGAAAAGCTCAATTGCGTTTACTGCGGCTACGTCAACGGCCTGCTGGGCTATAGCCGGGAAATCGCCGCCCGCACCGAGCAGTACTGGTGCCCGATCAAGCACGCCCGCAAGGTGGCGGCAATCCACGGCCGCTATCGCCGCTTCCTCGAATACGGTGACGCCGAAAACTACCGGCGCCGGGTCGAAAAAATCCGGCGTGACTTCAGTGATCTCGGCTGAACCCGGCCTGGAGTGTGCCCCTCTCCGGCCGTCACCCGCCCAGGCATATTTAATTGCGCCGGGGCGATGATTTTCTGTTTGCATTTTCCCCCGGGCCCAGTATCAGATAAGGCAGACATGGAAAGCAAACTGCGCCTGGATATCCTGCCCCAACCCGATGATGCCACCTGCGGCCCCACCTGCCTGCAGGCGGTTTATCGTTACCATGGCGATGACATCACCCTCGGGCAGGTCATCGACCAGGTCCGGATTCTCGAAGGCGGAGGCACCCTGGAGGTCCTGCTGGCCTGTCACGCCCTTAAACGGGGTTATCGGGCCACCATTTACACCTATAACCTCCAGATCTTCGACCCCAGCTGGTTTGACGGCCCCCATGTCAACCTGGCCGCCAAACTGCAGGCCCAATTGACCGGCAAACGCAAGCGCAAGCTGGCGGTGGCCACCGAGGCCTACCTGGAATACTTGCGCCTGGGCGGCCGGATCCGTTTCCACGACCTCAACTCCGGCCTGATCCGCAAGTATCTCAAACGGGGAATCCCCATTCTCTGCGGTCTGTCGGCCACCTACCTCTATCACTGCCCCCGCGAGATCCAACCCCGGCCCGACCACCCCGGCATGGAATACGACGATATCCACGGCAGCCCCACCGGCCATTTCGTGGTGCTCTGCGGCTATGACCGGGAAACCCGCCAAGCCCTGGTGGCCGACCCCTTGCGCCAGAATCCTCTGGGGGCCGGCGGCCATTACTATGAAGTCGGGCTCGATCGCCTGGTCGGGGCCATTCTGCTGGGCATCATGACCTATGACGGCAATCTATTGCTCCTGGAACCGGCAATGGCCGCTGAACGCCCGGCGGCCAAGCCCCCCGCCGGACCACTATCCCGAAACAACCCTTAATTTTTTGCCCCAAGCGGAGGAACCTGTTCAACCATGCGCACCACCCTGGTCATTGTCGATAACCCCAAAAGCTGGCCCCTGGATCTCAAGGGAGTGGAAGTGATCCCGGCCCGCCACTATCTGACCGATCCTTCCTATACCTCGCTGCGGCACACCAAGGTTTTCAACCTGTGCCGCTCCTACCGCTACCAGACCGTGGGTTATTACGTGTCGCTGCTGGCCGAGGCCCGGGGCCACAAACCCATCCCCCGCCTGGCCGCCATCCAGGATATGAAACTGCAGACCATGGTCCGTTTCGTTTCCGAGGATCTCGATGAACTGATTCAAAAAAGCCTGGCCCATATCCAGTCCGAACGTTTCACTTTAAGCATCTATTTCGGCAAAAACCTGGCCAAACGCTATGACCGGCTGAGCGCCAAGCTCTTCCGCACCTTTCATTCCCCCCTGTTGCGGGCCGAATTCATCTATCAGAAAAAATGGGTTTTGCAGAGCATCCACTCCATCGCCGGCAACGATATTCCCGACCAGCACCGCCAATTCGTCATCGACGTGTCCCACGAATTTTTCGCCGGCCGGCACTCGCTGCCTAAGCCGGTCAACACCCGCTACGACATTGCCATCCTCCACAACCCCGAGGAAAAATCCGGGCCATCCAATGACCGGGCCCTGAAAAAATTCATCAAGGCGGCGGCCGCCCTGCAGATGAGCGCCGAGCTGATCCGCAAGGATGATTTCAGCCAGCTGGCCGAATACGATGCCCTCTTCATCCGCGAAACCACCAGCGTCAATCACCACACCTACCGTTTTGCCCGCCGGGCCGCCGCCGACGGGCTGGTGGTGATCGACGACCCCGAATCGATCCTCAAGTGCACCAACAAGGTTTTCCTGGCCGAGATTCTCCAGCGCAACCATATTCCCACCCCCCGGACGATGATCGTCCATCGGGACAACCTCAAATCCGTGCCCACCGAGCTGGGCCTGCCCTGCATCCTCAAAAAACCGGACAGCTCCTTTTCCCAGGGGGTGGTCAAGGCCGCGACCAAAGAGGAGCTGCTGGAATTCGGCCATAAACTGCTCCACGACTCCGACCTGATCATCGCCCAGCAGTTTCTGCCCACCGACTACGATTGGCGGATCGGGGTTTTGGACAACATCCCGCTTTACGCCTGCAAGTACTACATGGCCAAACGCCATTGGCAGATCATCCAGCACCGGGCCGACGGCAGCAAGAGCGAGGGCAACGTCGATACCCTGCCGGTGGCCGAGGTTCCCCCCCGGGTCCTCAAAACCGCCCTCAAGGCCGCCGGCCTGATCGGCAACGGCCTCTACGGGGTGGATCTCAAGCAGGTGGGCCGGCAGGTTTACGTGATCGAAGTCAACGACAACCCCAGCATCGACGCCGGCCTCGAGGACAAGGTACTCAAGGACGAACTCTACCGCCGGATCATGGCCTCCTTTCTCGAGCGGATCGAACGAGGCAAGAAAGCCCGGTAAGCATGGCGCCCGGCTGAACCAAGCGCTGGACGCCAACGCGGCGACCCAAGGCCCAACCTCCACCCCAGCCTGCTCGGAACTCGGTAGTCATTATGAACCAGGACCCCATAGATCCTCCCGCCCCCCTGCACCTCTTTGCCGCCGTGGGCATCGAGTTGGAGTACATGATCGTCGATGCCGACTCCCTCGACGTCCGCCCCCTGACCGACCAGGTCCTGCGGGCGGTGACCGGATCCTGGCAAAGCGACTTCGTCAAGCCCGGGGTTTCCTGGTCCAATGAACTGGCCCTGCACGTAATCGAACTGAAAACCACCCGGCCCCTTGCCACCCTGGCCGGGGCAACGGTCCCCTTCCAGGACGACATCGGCCGGATCAACGCTATTCTCAAACCCCTGGGCGCCCGTCTGCTGCCCGGCGGCGCCCACCCCTGGATGGATCCTTGGCGGGAAATACGGCTCTGGCCCCACGACCACAACGTAATATATGAAAATTACAACCGGATCTTCGACTGCCGGGGGCACGGCTGGGCCAACCTGCAAAGCTGCCACATCAACCTGCCCTTTGCCGGGGATGACGAATTCGGCCGCCTGCATGCCGCCATCCGGGTGCTGCTGCCGCTGATCCCGGCCCTGAGCGCCTCCACCCCGGTGCTGGAGGGGGTCATCCAGCCCTCCCTGGACCAGCGCCTGGAGTATTACAAGACCAACTCGGCCCGGGTGCCTTCCCTGACCGGGGCGGTGATTCCGGAGCCGATCTTCAGCGAAACCGATTACCGCCGGGAAATTCTGGCCAAAATGTATGCCGACATCAAACCCCTGGACCCGGCCGGGGTGCTGCAGGATGAATGGCTCAACGCCCGGGGAGCCATCGCCCGATTCGACCGCAACGCCATTGAAATCAGGATTATCGACGTCCAGGAATGCCCGGCGGCGGACCTGGCCATCGCCGCCCTGCTGGTGGCAACCCTGCGGGAGTTGGTGGAGGGAAGCTGGTCGACCAGCCAGGTCCAGCGGCAATGGGCCACCGCCGATCTGGCCGCCATTCTCAACCGGGTTATCCGCACGGCCAATACGGCCCTGATCGAGGAGGGTGATTATCTCGCCCTTTTCGGCCTGGCAAAATCGGGACCCATGAGCGCCGGCCAATGCTGGCGCGAAATCCTGGCCCACCACCGGCGCCGCCGGGCCATCGCCCCCGAATACCTGCCCATCCTGGAAACCATAACCCGGCAGGGCTGTCTGGCCCGGCGCATGCTGGCCTTTCTCGGCGGCGACACCGGCCGACAGCGGCTCGCCGCCATGGCCCGGCGCTTGTGCCATTGCCTGGAACAGGGTATATTGTTCCGCTAGACCTTCAGCAGAATCGCAACTGCACGAAAGCGGCCGGGGCGCATAACTGGTGTATTGCTCCCCGGCCGCTTTCGTGCAGCTGCAATCCTGCTGAGCCTTACCGGTTCAGGTTTGGAGAGATAAATTTCCGTAGCATCATTTTTGTTTGACCACTGCCACAATGTGCACTTTCCAGGGAACATTTTCTGTTTTGATCCTGTCGTAAACCTGTCGCCTCATTTGGTTAGCATTTTGACGAATTAAAGGCGAAAGCCGCATTCGCACGCCGGCCCAACCGGCAGGGGAACAAACCATCAAACTTCAAGATCGGAGACCAAACGCATGAAATCACTGCCGAAGCCGGCCAAACTGCTGCTGCCCCTGGCCCTGCTGTTCAGCGTCCTGCTGCTCAGTGCCTGCGGCAAGGAAAAATATGGAACCGGTATCGATCCCACCGCCCCCCAAGTGGCCGTGCAGGATATTTTCCTCCAACCCCAGCTGATGGGCCAGAAAGTCACGGTTCAGGGCACGGTTTTCACCCAGTGCGAGTCCAACGGCTGCTGGTTCGTCCTCCAGGATGACACCGCCCAGATCTATATCGATCTTTCCACCAACAACTTCGAACTGCCGCCGATGCCGGGCCGCAAAGTCAAGGCCACCGGCACCGTGACCGCCTTCCAGAGCAACCTCCTCCTGATTGCCCAGGGGGTTGAAACCATATGAGCGGCATGTTCAAACTTTCGGTCCAGAACCTGCTGCGCCACCGGACCCGGAGCTTTCTCACCATGCTCGGGATTGCCGCCGCCGTCGGGGTTCTTTTTTCGGTCTTCTCCTTCAACCGCGGTTTTGAGCACGGCTTGGCCCGGGAAATGCAAGCCACCGGCCTCCATTTCATGGTGGTCCCCTCGGGCTGCGCCCATGAAGTGGCGGCCCTGGTCCTGCACGGGGCGGTGATTCCCAAATATCTCGATACCGGAGTCATGGAAGCCATCCGGGCAGCCGACGGCATCAGCCTGGCCACTCCCATTCTGGTAGCTCAGCTGCCCAACCCGGACCGCCAGCGGATCGACCTGATCTACGGGGTGGAGACCGACCTGCTGCCGGAAATCAAGCCGGAGTGGCAAATCACCGGGACAATTCCCGGCGACCCCCACGAAATCCTGCTGGGCTACAACGTGGCCGAACATGCCGGCATCCAACCGGGGGCCCAGTTCCGCTATCCCAACGTGGATACCGTTTTTACCGTCAGCGGGATCGTCGGCCAGACCAACAGCCAGGATGACGCCTTTGTCTACATGCCCATCGCCACCGCCCAGCGCCTGCTGGACAACCCCACCGGGGCCACGGCCATCGGGGCCAAGGTGGACAGCCCGGAACGGATGGGAACCATCATCAACGAATTGGAGGCCGTCATTCCCGGCATCCAGATCGTCACCATGGGCCAGGTGATGAACTCGGTGGCCAACGTGGCCGCCTCGGCCAAATCCCTGAGCCTGGCCATCGCCCTGGTGGCGGTGGTGATCGGGGCGGTGGGGGTGATGAACTCCATCCTGATGGCGGTCTTCGAGCGCTCCCAGGAAATCGGGATGATGCGGGCCATCGGGGCCTCGCGCTGGAACGTATTCCAGATTATCCTTAAAGAGACCACCATTCTGACCATCGTCGGCGGGGTGACCGGGATTGGCGTCGCCATGCTCGGGGCCCGCCTGATCGAAACTTTCGTTCGCCGAATCATGCCCTATGTCCCCAGCGGCGACATGCTGCGCTTCGACCCCGGCCTGGCCCTGGCCTGCGTGGCCTTTGCCATGGCGGTGGGCCTCATGGCCGGCCTCTACCCGGCCTGGAAAGCCTCCCGGATCAACCCCATCGAAGCGATCAGGGGCTGAGCGGCGGGAATCGTGCCGGCCCTGGGCCGGCGCCGATCACTTTCCAAATGCCCACTCCCCGACCAAACCCCAACCATGCAGGCATCTTCAAGATGATTCGATTACGACAAGTGGAAAAAAATTATCGCCGGGGGGCCGAGGAAGTCCGAGCCCTGCGCGGCATCGACCTCGATATCAAGGCCGGCGAATTCGCCGCGGTGGTCGGCCCTTCCGGGGCCGGCAAGACCACCCTGCTGCATATTCTCGGCTGCCTGGATCTGCCCAGCCGGGGGGAATTGCATTTCGACGGCATCCGGGTCGACAAAATGCGGGAATCGGAGCTGGTTGCCTTGCGCCGCAAGAAAATCGGTTTTATATTTCAACAGTTCTACCTGATTCCGGGCCTGAGCGTGCTTGACAATATCGCTCTGCCCCTGCTATTCAGTAAAACCCCGACCGACCAAGGCCGGATCGAGGAGTTGGCTCGGATGGTGGGGCTGGGAGAGCGGTTGCATCACGTCCCGGCTCAACTGAGCGGTGGTGAAATGCAGCGCACCGCCATCGCCCGGGCCCTGGTCAACAACCCGGAGGTCATTCTGGCCGACGAACCCACCGGCAACCTGGACTCGGCCAACAGTGAAAAAATCTTTGCCATTTTGGACAAACTGCACCAAAAGGGACTGACGGTGATCATGATCACCCACAACCCCGAACTGGCCGGCCGCGCCGGCCGGACCATTCAGATCAAGGACGGGATGGTCAGCGAACTGAACGACAAGAAAGTTAAACCACTGGCTTAACAAAAGTTTGACGAGATCCAAGCTGGAGGAGCAACCATGTTAAAAAGAGTAGGCCTGTTCATCATCACCAACCTGGCGATTGTGCTGGTGCTCAGCATTGTCCTCAGCCTGTTGGGAGTAGGCCGGATCCTGGACGAGTCCGGGGTCGGGCTCGACATGCGCAACCTGATTATTTTCGCGGCCGTCTTCGGTTTCGGCGGTTCGTTCATTTCCCTGGCCATTTCCAAGTGGACGGCCAAGCGACTCACCGGCGCCAAGGTGATCACTTCGCCCCGCAATGAGGCCGAGGCCTGGCTGATCGAAACCGTCAAAAATCAGGCCAGGGTCGCCGGGATCGGCATGCCGGAAGTGGCGATCTACGATGCCCCCGATGTCAACGCCTTTGCCACCGGGGCCCGCCGCAACCGTGCCCTGGTGGCGGTAAGCACCGGGCTGCTGCGATCGATGAGTCGTGATGAGGCCGAAGCCGTACTGGCCCATGAGGTCAGCCACGTGGCCAACGGCGACATGATCACCCTGGCCCTGATCCAGGGGGTGGTCAACACCTTTGTCATCGTGCTTTCCCGGGTGGTGGGCCATTTCGTCGACCGGGTGATCTTCAAGACCGAGCAGGGTCACGGTCCGGGCTTTTACATCGTTTCAATCCTGGCCCAAATCGTTTTCGGGATCCTGGCCAGCACCATTGTCTTCTGGTTCAGCCGCCAGCGCGAGTTCCGGGCCGATGCCGGCGGGGCCCGGCTGGCCGGACGGGAAAAGATGGTGGCGGCCCTGGAAAAACTGCAGCGCAGCGTGAACCAGCCCCATCTGCCCGATCAGATGGCAGCCTTCGGGATTTCCGGCGGGATCGGGCACGGCATCAAGCGTTTGTTCATGACCCATCCCCCTTTGGAGGAGCGGATTGCGGCCCTGAAAAGGGCTTAGCTCTCACCGGGACGGCGGTTCTTGGTTGCCGGGCCGCCGTCCTCCTCCGGGCAATTTTCCCCATCATCCCGGCCCGGGCCGCCGCAAGCGGCGGCCTTGTCGGCCGGACAGGAACTAGCGCACGAGCATCCCCCCTGGCGCCGGCCCCAACGGCGCCCCAGGTAGTAAACCGCCCAGCCCAGAATCAGAATCAGAACCAGATATTCCCACCACATTTCTTGATTCTCCATCCAAGTTTTACGATCAGCGGCAAGGAGGCCGGGCAACGATCCGGTTTTCCTGACCCCGGCCATCAACACATTTCTAAATTAGAATAACCTAATCTTATTTCAATATCATTAAAAATTGTTGACTATGAAACTGCTCTCCGTTATAGAGCAGATCATGATCAACCGGCACAACCCGGGGATCCCAGCTTAACCCTCTTAATGCGCCAGCCCGACCTGGCGGTCTGAAGTACGGAGAACGAGCATGACGAGAATCAACCTGCGCCGGATGGCTAGAAATCAGAGCGGAGTCATTGTCGCAATCAAGGTGGCGGGAGAACTGGGCCAGCGGATCCGGGAAATGGGTCTGGTGCCCGGCACCCGGATAACCGTCCAGGGACGGGCCCCGCTCAATGATCCCGTGGCGCTGCGGGTCATGGGCGGTGTTCTGACTCTGCGCAACAACGAAGCGGATTATATCGACGTGGAACTGGAAAGCGCCGATGGCGCAGCAAGGGAGCGGATGTAGCATGCAAGCCCCCCGCCTCACCATCGCCCTGGCCGGCAACCCCAATGCCGGCAAGACCACCCTCTTCAACGCCCTGACCGGAGCCCGCCAGCATGTGGGCAACTATCCCGGGGTCACGGTGGAAAAAAAGGAGGGCTTTTACAGCCTGGCCGACGGCACCGCCAGCAAGATTGTCGACCTGCCCGGAACCTATTCACTCACCGCTTACTCCATCGAGGAGGTGGTGGCCCGCGATTTTCTGGTCCAGGATCGGCCGAACGTGGTGATCAACATCGTCGATGCCTCCAACCTGGAACGCAACCTGTACCTGACCATTCAGTTGCTGGAACTGGGAGTGCCCCTGGTCATCGCCCTCAACATGATGGACGTGGCCCGGGATCGCGGCATCGAGGTCGACAGCGACCGGCTGGCCGCTCTGCTCGGGGTGCCGGTGGTCCCCATCGTAGCCCGCGGCGGCCAGGGGCTGGCCGCCCTGATGGAGGAGACCCGTCGTCTGGGGCAGCGGACCAAGGAGTGGCGACCCCTGCGGGTTTCCTACGGCGAAGACCTTGACAGCATGCTGCTGCAGATGGAAGCGGTGATCGAGGAGCATGGACCTTTGCTGGAGGCCGTTTACCCGCCCCGCTGGCTGGCCATGAAGTACCTGGAAAGCGACCGTCAGATCCGGGAAAAAGTTGAGCGGCGCCACCGGCAGGCCGCCGAAGCCCTGGACCGGATGGCCGCCGAAGCCAGCCGGCATGCCCAGACCACCCTCGATACCCTGCCGGAAGCTCTGATCGCCGACCAGCGCTACGGCTTCATCAAGTCGGTCCTGCGCCAGGGCGTGCTCAGCCTGCGGCATGATCCCGACCGGCTTTACACCTCGGACCGGATCGACCAGGTCGTGACCAACCGCCTGCTGGGGCCGGTAATTATGTTGGCGGTCCTGTTCGGCCTCTACACCTTCACCTTCACCTACAGTGAACTGCCGGTGGCCTGGCTGGGGAGCCTGTTCGGCTGGCTGGGCGATACGGCGGAGGTCATGCTGCCGGACGGCCTGCTCAAGTCCCTGATCATCTCGGGCATCATTGACGGAGTCGGGGGGGTGCTGGGTTTCGTGCCGTTGATCATGTTCATGTTCTTCGGCATCGCGGTCCTGGAGGATTCGGGCTATCTGGCCCGGGTGGCCTTCATGATGGACCGGGTCTTTTACACCTTCGGCCTGCACGGCAGTTCGGTGATGGCCTATATCGTCTCCGGCGGCATTGCCGGCGGATGCGCGGTGCCGGGGGTCATGGCCACCCGGACCCTCAAATCGCGCCGGGAGCGGTTGGCCACCCTGCTCACCGTTTCCTTCATGAACTGCGGCGCCAAGCTGCCGGTGCTGGCCCTGCTCACCGCGGTCTTTTTTGCCGGCCGCCAGGCCATGGTGATGTTTCTGCTGACCCTGCTGGCCTGGGCGGTGGCCATGCTGGTGGCCAAGTTTTACCGGCTTACGGTGCTGCGGGGACCATCAACCCCCTTTGTCATGGAACTGCCGCCCTACCGCCTTCCCACCTTGCGCGGCCTGCTGATCCATACCTGGGAACGCACCTGGCACTATATCAAAAAAGCGGGCACCGTTATTCTGGCCATCTCCATCCTGCTCTGGGCGATGATGACCTTCCCCGGCCTGCCGGCCGAGGAGGAAGCCCGTTTCGCGGCCCAAAGGACCGCGGTGCTGGCTCAGTTCGCCGACTTCCCGGCGGCCGTTGAACTGGAGGACCGCTTGGCGCTCATCGATCACCAGGAAGCCCAGCAACGCCTGCAGTTGTCGCTGGCCGGCCGGATCGGCCGCAGCCTGGAAGGAATCAGCCAGCTGGCCGGTTTTGACTGGCGGACCAATATTGCCCTGGTCGGCGGCTTTGCCGCCAAGGAGGTGGTGATTTCAACCCTGGGCACCGCTTATTCCCTGGGCACGGTGGACCCGGAAGCGAGCGGTTCGCTGGCCGACACCCTGGCTAAGGATCCGGCCTGGAATCCGGTCAAGGCCCTGGCGATGATGGTCTTCGTGATGTTTTATGCCCCCTGTTTCGTAACGGTGGTATGTATCGCCAGGGAAGCGGGCTCCTGGAAATGGGGGGCTTTAGCCATGGGCTGCAACACCGTCTTCGCCTTTGCCATGGCGGTGCTGATCTACCAGGTCGGAATGGCTCTGGGGCTGGGTTAGCCGCCACATTACCACTTCTCCGCTTTGGGCGGGCCGGCGGGCTTAAGGTCCACCGGAACCATGCCCGGCCGGCCGGTCGCCGCCCTAATCGTTGGCGGCATAACCCCACCAGTTGAGGGGCCCAGACCCGGGGTTGACCCGGGTTGTCTGCTTATCCCCGGGCGGCCAGAATTTGCTTGAGCTCCCGGATTTCGTTCCGCAGTTTGTCGATATCCCGGTGCAGTTCCGATTCCTTTTCCGTGGCGATGGCTTCGATTTCCTCCAACTGGTGGGCCTGGGCGTCCCGGGCCTGACTCTGCATGGCCTCGACGATCACCGCGATGAAGAGATTGAGCATGGTAAAGGTGGCCACCATAATGAAGGGTACGAAAAAGAGCCAGGCATAGGGAAATTCCTCCAGCACCGGCCGGACAATGCCCATGGACCAGCTTTCCAGGGTCATGATCTGAAAGAGGGTATACATTGAAGCGCCGATGGAGCCGAACCAGTCGGGGAAGTGGGCTCCGAAGAGCTTGGTACTCATCACCGCCGCCACGTAGAAGAGCAACAGCAAAAGGGCGGCGATCGAACTCAGGCCCGGCAGGGCGGCCAGCAGGGCCGAAACCACCTTCCGCATCCGGGGCGAAGCCGAGGCCAGCCGCAGAACCCGGAGGACCCGCAGGCTGCGCAGGACCGAAAAGGCCCCGGTGGCCGGCACCAGGGCTATGCCAACCACGATGAAATCAAAAACCCGCCAGGGGTCACGAAAAAAACGGGCGGGCCCCATGGCGATTATGGCCAGGCTCAACTCGATGACGAAAATCGTCAAACAGATGCGGTCCAGCTGATAGAGCAGGCCGCCGTATGGGTCGTTGATCCGGGGCACCGTTTCCAGCCCCAGGATCACGGCGTTGAGCACGATGACCGCAATCACCGCCCGCTGTATCGAACGCTTCTCAATCCAATGATAAAGCTGGTCTCGCCAGCCCCGGCCAAATTCCTGCGTCATCTCGCCACCTCTTGCCAGCCATATCGGGAAAAAACTGAGGGCCCATATTCAATAAGCGCTGCACTTTAAGTCAATTGGCGCAAGCTAGCAAGAAACACTAGACTTGGTGACGGTAAAACAAAACTACAAACCAAACACCTTGAACCGTCGGCGACAGCCGACCATTGGCGCAAGCTAGCAATATGCACCTGAGCTTGGCGACGGTTTAAAATAGCAACGAACTATTATCTCGAACCGTCGGCGTTAGCCGACCATTGGCGCAAGCTAGCAAGAAGCACTAGACTTGGTGACGGTAAAACAAAACTACAAACCAAACACCTCGAACCGTCGGCGTTAGCCGACCCATTGGCGCAAGCTAGCAAGAAGCACTAGACTCGGTGACGGTAAAACAAAACAACAATCCAGACATCTTGAACCCTCGGCGACAGCCGACCATTTTGCCTTGCATGGCGGCGAGAATTGATGATATGCCAAAAGAAACAGTTGGTTCACCCCGCCCACCAAACCAAAGACCGGAATCACCAGGCCGATGATCAAGCTCAGCAAACTGGACCTTCCCGGTATTTCCCGGGCCGCCGGCACCATCTCCCGCATTCTTGGCGACACCTCGATCAAGGCCGGACTGCCCCCGGGCACGCCGGTCCATGTCGGAGAACGCAAGACCGAAAAGGTCACGATCAGCATCGTCAATTACGACCGGGACGGCTGCAAATTCCACCAGACCGCCGCCCCGGAGGATTGCCTGGCCTATCGTGACCAGCCCGGGGTCACCTGGGTCAGCATCGACGGCCTCCACCAGGTGGATCTCATCGAAAAAATCGGAGCCTGCTTCAACATCCACCCCCTCACCATTGAAGATATCTGCAACACCACCCAGCGGCCCAAGCTGGACCTGTTCGAGGACTATCTCTTCCTGGTGGTCAAAATGCAGACCTACAACCGGGAAAGCCGCAGCATCGAGACGGACCAGGTCAGTCTGGTACTCGGGCGTAAATTCCTCCTCAGTTTCCAGGAAAGACCTTCCGCAATCTTCGCCGGGGTCCGGACCCGGATTGAAAACGGCAAGGGCCGGCTACGTTCCCTGGGTCCGGATTATCTGGCCTATGCCCTGATCGACGCGGTGGTCGATCACTATTTCAGCGTCCTGGAAGATCTCGGCGAGGATATCGAAAACCTGGAAGAGGAGGTGATCGGTCGCCCGCGCCGCGAGAGCATCGAAAAAATCCATTTGCTCAAGCGGGAGTTGATTCTGCTGCGCAAGTCGATCTGGCCCCTGCGCGAAGTCCTCAACACTCTGCTGCGCCATGACGAAAGCGATCTGATCGGCTCCGCCATGGCCATTTACCTGAAGGATCTTTACGACCACACCATCCAGGTCATCGACATCATCGAGGCCTACCGCGACGTGACCGCCGGCCTGATGGATATCTATCTGAGCAGCCTCAGCAACCGGATGAACGAGATTATGAAGGTGTTGACCATGTTCGCCACGATCTTCATTCCCCTGACCTTCATCGCCGGCGTCTACGGGATGAATTTCAATCCGGATCTGAGTCCCTGGAACATGCCCGAACTCAACTGGCGCTGGGGCTATCCCTTCGCCCTGGCTTTGATGGGCGCGGTGGTGGTGGGGATGCTGATCTATTTCAAGCGGAAAAGCTGGTTGTAGATCTGCTCCGCCCCAGTACTTTTGCCGCCAAGCCCCAGGCAAACCGGACCTGGCGGCAATCTCCGGATTTGCTTGCCTAATTCTGCGGCACTGAACAGCATTTTCCGTTAAAATCGGTGGTGCTTTAATAACCCGGGCCAAAACGGAAAACCAAGGAGTGACCCCATGACCTCAAGCCATCTTTACGATCTGATTATTGTCGGAGCCGGCCCCAGCGGCCTGACCGCCGGCATCTATGCCATGCGGGCGGCCCTCGATACCCTGCTCATCGACAAGGGTTTGCCCGGCGGCCAGATGAACAACACCGACACCGTCGAAAACTGGCCCGGCAGCGAGACCATCAGCGGCAGTGAGCTGGGTGCCGCCATGGCCTCCCACGCCAAGGCTTACGGCCTGGAAATCCGCCAGCAGGAAGTGCGGGAGATCGAGCCGGGCATCGATTGTCACCTGGTCCGCCTGGATGAGGGCGAGGAACTGCGGACCCTGAGCCTGATCATCGCCGCCGGCGGCAGCCCCCGCAAACTGGAGGTGCCGGGCGAAGCGGAAAACTACGGCAAGGGAGTTTCCTACTGCGCGGTCTGTGACGGTTTTTTCTTCCGCAACAAGACCGTGGTGGTGGTGGGGGGCGGCGATTCCGCCCTGGAAGAATCGCTCTACCTGGCAAAAATCGCCACCAAGGTTTACCTGGTGCACCGGCGCGACGCCTTCCGAGGCGGCATGATCCTGCAGAAACGGGTCCTGGCCGAGAAAAAGATCGAAATACGCTGGAATACGGTGATAAGCGCCATCAACTCCGATCAGGGGGGGATAACCGGAGTCAGCACCGAAGACACCCAAAGCGGGGCAAAGGGTCAACTGGCCTGTGACGGGGTTTTCATCTTCATCGGCTTTGATCCGGACAATTCCCTGATTCCGGCCGGCACCAGGATGAACGCCGATGGCTATGTGGTCACCGACAGCAAGTGCGAGACCAACCATCCCGGCATCTTCGTGGCCGGGGATTTGCGGGAAAAATACGTCAAGCAGATCATCACCGCCGCCGCCGACGGCTGCGTGGCCGCCCAGGCCGCCGCCCGCTATGTCGAGAACCGCAAGGACAACCAGCCGTGATGAGCCCCGAAAACCGCCTCCCCCGAGCCGACCCCAGCCGGCTGATCAGCGCCATCGAGGTGGAGGAACCCTGCCTGGAGTTGCCGTTGACCCGGCGGATCATAGAGCGGTCCGGGAATCTACCAATCACCGTGGTGGCCGAAGGGGCCGCACCGGGAGCCGAACTGCCCCCCTATCCCAGGGGCTTGAGCCAGGGCAAGCGCTTGCTCCACCTGGGCCGCAACCGGGGCCGTTTCCTCAAGCCCTGCCCCGCCACCCGCAATTATCGCTGCTGTGATTACCAGGTACTCAATATCGGGGCCAACTGCCCGATGGATTGCGTCTACTGCATTCTCCAAGCCTACCTGAACAATCCCTGGCTCTCCTTTTACGTCAATGTGGACGATCTCTTCCGGGAACTCGACCAGGCCCTGGACACCACGGCCGGCGGGGACGCGTCAGCCGAACCGGCCGGGCCCTCCAGCCAGGGTGAGTACGAAAACGGCGAGGAACAGGAGGCGGTCTCGGGGGGACGCAAATTCTGGCGTATCGGCACCGGCGAGTTCACCGACAGCATGGCCCTGGACCGCCTCACCGGCCTGAGCGCCCAGCTCATCGAATACATGGCCGGCCGAAAAAACGCGGTGCTGGAATTGAAATCCAAGGCGGTGGTGCTGGATCATCTGCCGGAGCTCAAGCATAACGGGCGAACCATCATGGCCTGGTCGCTCAACAGCGCCGAAGTGATGGGCAAACTGGAATTGCACTGCGCCGATCTTGAAACCCGCCTGGAGGCCGCCGCCCTCTGCGCCTCCTGGGGTTATCCCCTGGCCTTCCATTTTGACCCGATCATCCATCATCCCGGCTGGGAGCAGAGCTACGCCGCCACCATCCGCCGCCTGTTCAGCGTGGTTCCGGCCCGGAGCATCGCCTGGATCAGTCTCGGAGCCTTCCGTTTTCTGCCGGCCCTGCGCGGGGTGATCAACAGCCGGTTTCCCAACGCCAATTTCATCCACGAGGAATTCGTGCCCGGCCTGGACAACAAGTTTCGCTATTTTCGGACCCTACGGGTCGGCATGTATCAGGTTCTGGTCGATGAGCTGGCCCGCCATGCCGCTCCCAATACCTGCCTTTATCTCTGCATGGAAAACGACCCGGTCTGGCGCGAGGTGTTCGGCTACACCCCGGCAGAAAAAGGGGGGTTGCCGGCCATGCTCGATGCCGCGACGCAGCGCAGCTAAGCCTCGGCTGCCGGCGCGGGCAGGCGATTGACCGGGGCTTCCCGGAGATCGTCGAACCAGGAGAAATAATTTGCCGCCCCCTGGATGCCCTGCTCGATCAATTCCCCTTTACGCTGGTCGGAAAGGGCAAAGTCGGTGGTTTTGACGTCCAGGGTATCGATATAGACCGTGCGCTGCCAGTCATCGCTATGGAGGTGCTGGTTCTCCTGAACCTGCATGATCGCGGTAAGCAGGGCCCGGGCGTAATCGCTGAAGCGGTCGATGGCCTGGCCCCGGGGAGGTTCATTGTAGCGAAAGCGGGCGATTTCCTCCCGGGTGTCGAGCCGCAGGCCCAGGGTCTGGCGGTTGTAAACGTAGGGGCTGTGGCCGGGCCGGGCCAGGGCGAAGCGAGCGTTCTCCCGGTCGTAATAACTGGTGGCCCGGGCCGCCTGCGGCTCGGCGGCCAGATCGATATAGCGCTGGCGATCGAAGAGCTTGACCGGGTAGTTGAGCTGAACGCCCCCGTCCACGTAAACCTCCCGGTTCTCCCCCCGGCGCACCGCGGCAAAAAACAGGGGAATCGACATGCTGATCCGCAAGGCCTCGGCCAGGGGCATGGCCGGGTGGCGCTCGGCGGAAAAAACCTCGGCAAAGCCGGTGGAAAGGTTGGTCCCGATTACGTAAAGCTCTGGCCGGCCGGCCTTTTGCAGGTCAGCGAAGGTGGCCCGCGCGTCGCCGAGCCGGGCCTTGATCAGCTCCCCGATCCAGCCTCCGAAAAAATCCCCCTTGTACCAGCCAAAATCGCGGGCCAGCCGGCGGATATCGCGGATGATCCCAAAGGAATCATCCATGAACCTGGCAAAATCGGTTGACTCGAGGATCTGCTTCTGTTCCTGCAGATCGTAGCCCAGGGCCACGATCAGGGCGTTGATCGCCCCGGCGCTGGTCCCCCCCACCCGCCGGATCTCCGCCAGTATTTCCCGTTGCGCGAGGATCTGCATCGCCCCCACATAGGCGATGCCCTTGACCCCGCCGCCCTCGAAAATAAGGTTGCGAAATTGCGCCGTCATCTTGCCTCCTCCCCGGTGCTGATTGATTCCTGCCTATCACACTATAGTGGCAGAAAAGATCAAAAAGTCAAGCAGCCGCTCCGCTGAACCCCGCTGCTCGGGACGGCTGGCGGATCAGGTTGATGGACCAGGTTCAGTGGGGGCGGAGGCGGCGAGTTCCCGGGCCCGGGCCAGGATGCTGCGGGCAAGATCGCCGAACACCAGGGCATGCAAGGGCAGAACCGTATACCAGTAGAGGCGGCCCCAGACGCCGTTGGGGTAAAAGTGGGCGGTCTGGATCAGTTGCCCTTTCTGGATGTCGAATTCCAGCCAGGCCTTGCCCGGCACCTTCATCTGGGCCGCCAGCAGCAGGCGTTTGCCGGGCTTGAGGTCCGCTACCTTCCAGAAATCTAAAGCGTCACCGATCCGCAGTTCAGTGGGATGGCGGCGGCCGCGGTTAAGGCCGTAGCCCCCCGCCGCCTTGTCGATAAAACCCCGCATGCGCCAGAGAAAATTGTAGGTGAACCAGCCCCGCTCGCCGCCGATGGAACTGGCGGCGGCAAAAACCGCCGCCGGCGGCAGATCGCCGCAGTCCACCACCCGGCGATCGCGCAGAAAAGCGGAGCTCATCTCTTCCTCACCCCCGATATCACAGATCACCCCGGCGCTGCTGTCGCACCAGCGGCTCAAGACCTGCTGCCGTTCGATCTCCGCCAGGGCTTGCTTGACCGCCTCCTCGTAAGAGATCGGCTGGATCTGGGGGAAAAATCGGCGGGCGTGATCATTCTGAACCAGGGTTTCCGAGCGCAGCCCTTCGACCAGGGCGGCGGCGATGGCATAAGGGACCGGGGTAAAGAGCACCAGCCAGTAAGAGGAAAGCCGCGGCGAGAGTACCGGCACCGGAATGATAAAACGCCTGAGCCCCATGATTTCGGCCGCTTTGAGCAGCATGGCCCGGAAATCACTGGACTCACTGCCGATGTCCACCACCAGGTTGCCGGGATAATCAAGGTTGAGCGCCGCCACCAGGTAGGCCAACACGTCATCCACCGCGATGGGCTGGGTCCGGGTCTTGATCCAGCGGGGGGTCACCATCAGCGGCAGCTTCTGGGCCAGGTGGCGAATGATCTCAAAGCTGGCGCTGCCCGAACCGATAATAACCCCGGCCCGGAACCAGATGGTCTGGATTTCCCCGGGCCGGGCCGAGAGAATCTCCCCGGTCTCGATGCGGCTCAACAGATGTTTGCTGGCCGACTCCTTAACCCCCAGGCCCCCGAGATAGATGATCCGCTTAACTCCCTGGCGAATGGCGGCATCCCGAAAATTGACCGCGCTTTGCCGGTCCAGCCGATCGTAATCCGCCCCGGCTCCCATGGAATGAATCAGGTAATAGGCCGTTTCGACCCCGGCCAGAGCCCGGTCGAGCCCGGCCGGATCGAAGGTATCGCCCTCGACTATCTCCACCTGATTTCTGACCCCGCCCCCCACCTTGTGACGATTGCGCACCAGCAGGCGAACGGCGCAGTCGCCCCGGGCCAGCAATCTTTCCTGCAGGCGGCGGCCGATATAGCCGGTGGCGCCGGTTATCATCACCAGGGGTTGGGGGTTCATCGAGGATCCTTTGGGTTGGCGTTGCGAGGCATTTACCCATCCCCATCAGGGAGGGGACCGTTCAAGCGCCAGTCTAAGCGATCGGGCGGCGCGAAAGAAGCAAAAAACGGCGCCGCGATCCCATGGCGGTCACTTACGGCCAGGAAGGGCCGACGGCGCTGGGCCAAGAGTTAATCCCAGTTGAAAATGATCAGCTTTTCCGTCGCGAACCCCTGTTCCCGGGCCTGGGCCAGCAGGGCGGCGAAGGTTGGGTCATCCACGGTCGGGGTTCGGGCCATAAGCCAGAGAAACTTGCGATCCGGGGTTCCGACCACCACGGTCTGATAGGCGGGATCCAGGACCAGAATCCAATAGTCCCCGCTGGTCAACCGGGGAAACCGCCGGGAGAACCAGTTATCGAAAGTGACGCTGAGTTTGGCGTTGGATTGGGGGTCGACAACCGAGGCAATCCCCGTAGCTTGCTTGAAGCCCCCGCTCTTGGTGGGACAGGAGTTGACCACCGCCAGCCGGTTATCCGGCAGCAGCTGGTAATCGGCCCGGGACTGCAGGCAGTCACGCTGGAACCACATGGGCAGCCGGGCCAGCTCATACCAGGTCCCACTGTAGCGCTCGAGTTCGACCGAGGAGACCGGGACCGGCGGGCTGACGGCCGGTCCCCGGCAACCCCCGTTAAAAAGCAGCAGGGCAAGCAGCAGGGCAAGATAAATGGGGCGATGGACCATGGCTTCCGGCCTTCTTTTCAAGGATTTGTCGGTCGCAGTCGGCAGAGGCAGGCAACAAAAAAGGCGACCCGCAGGCCGCCTCGTGGATGGTTTATTCTTTTAACGGATCAACCCCCGAAGTCATACGCGAAAGCCTCTTTCTCAATGGACTCCACCTTGCTGCCCAGATCTTCGATTTTGGCCCGCATGGGCTCATTATCCGGCTTCCAGTCGGTGGGGCAAGAGGTCCGCAACTGATCAATCCGATCCTCAAGCTCGGTAACCAGCATGTTGAGATCACCGACGCTGCCCAGCATTTTTTCTTTGTCTCCGGTGGGCAACTTGTCGATTTTACGGATCACATCATACAGTTTGGCTTTCCAGGTAGTCAGTTCAATTTCGGCGCTGCGGCAAAAATCTTTAGCTTTCATGACAACCTCCCTAATTCCTGTTTTGGAATTAAAATAATTTTTGCCAGTTTCGATTAACCTGGCTCCATTATTACCTTAATAAAAATTATCATCATATTACGCCCCATTGTCAAGTATTCCCTCTGCAATTAATATTCACCCAAATTCGACAATATAAAAACATGCGGCACTTCTGTCGATCTGTTATGCGAAAAAACCGGGCGGCCGGGGTCTCCCCCGGTTTACCGCAGTCCCGCGAAGCTGCGAGTTTCATCCACCAAAGAGCATTGCGGGCCGGCGGCCGCCAATCAGCGGCCTGCTCGGCGGGTCAGGCTTCATGACGCAACAATCGATTGGAGTTGACATCCCCGCCACACCTTTCTAGAATGGCACAAATTTTCGCCAATCGGACCAATAACCGTTCATCCCGTCAGCCAGCGAGGTCCTTTATGATCAACAAAGTAATTCTTATCGGCAACCTGGGCGCGGACCCGGAGGTGCGTTACTCCCAGAGCGGTGACGCCATCACCACCTTCCGCCTCGCCACCACCGAAGTCTGGAAAAAACAGGACGGCGGCAAGGAAGAGCAGACCGAGTGGCACCGGATCGTCGCCTTCAAGCGACTGGGGGAAATCTGCGGGGAATACCTGTCCAAGGGCTCCAAGGTCTACATCGAGGGCCGGATCCAGACCAGAAAGTGGCAGGATAAGGACGGCAATGACCGGTTCATTACCGAGATTGTCGCCCGCGAGATGAAGATGCTCTCGCCCCGGGGCGGCGGCGGCTCCGCCGGCGGCCAAAGCAAGGATGATGAGCCCTACCCCGACGTTCCCATCGGCGATGACGTTCCTTTCTAACCACCATTCCTGAACTTGCCAGGCGGGCAACCAACCGGCCGCTCCGAGCCGGATCCCCGGCCTCAGCCGGCTCCGGCCTCAGCCCTCCCGGAACCCACTGCGGCTCCCTGGGGGCTGAGGCCTCCGGCTTTTTTGCTGTCCTTAATGCTCTGCTTGGGGTGCCGAACCCAAGCGAGCAGACTTGCGGAATCCTGTTGGGTGTCTGCCTCCCGGCCTCTTTCCGTTCAACGCCGCTCCCGGTCAGCCGGGTTGGTTGTCATTGTTGTAAGCAGGGGTAGGAGCAAGGTTTGAGGCTTGAGGCTCGAACCATGGCTTTTGGCAGCTTGCAATTTGATCCTGGCCGGAACCGCCTTTGCAAAGAGAGTCTCCCATGCCCCGTCATCCCGCCCAAGCTCCCTGCCTGGTCTATGCCAATGCCCGCGGGGAAATCAAGGACCTGCCCGATCTCCTGATGGCGGGGCGCAGTGGCCAGGACTTCAAGCCCCCGCCCTTGAAGGCCCTGATTCCCCTGCCGCCGGGCAGCGAGCTTTTTGTCCTGCCCGGACGCCAGCCGGTGGGAATTGACCCGACCAGCGGGGAGGCTTTGCTCCTGGCGGAAGATCCCGAGGAGCCGGGAACCCCGGCTCAGGCGGTGGCCGCCTTTATGGCCCCGGCCCATACCGCCATTCTCTGGGCCGCATTCCAGAACAAGGATCCCCAGGCCCCGCCGCTGCCTCTTTTCGCCTACACCGCGGTGGGCTGGTACCAGGACGACTTCTGGGTCTGCGGCTTTCGCAGTGATGACGACCGCCGCCAGGAATTCGGGCGCTATCGCCCCGCGGCCATTCAACGGCGTACCAAAGAGCGCCTGGCCGCCCTGCCCGCCAACCGGCTGGTCCAGCACCTGGGCAAATGTTGCCTGACCTACGGTTGTCCGGCGGCGGTCAACTATTTCATGGACAAATTTGAAGCGCCCCTGCCCAGTTCCCCCCATTGCAACGCGCGCTGCCTGGGTTGCATTTCCCTGCAGCCCGCGGGCTGCTGCCCCGCCACCCAGGAAAGAATCAAGTTCGTCCCCTCCCCGGCGGAGATCGCCGAAATAGCCGCCGGGCACCTGGAAAAAACCGGCCATGTGGTCAGCTTCGGCCAGGGCTGCGAAGGGGAACCCCTGCTCCAGGACACAACCTTGGCCGCCGCCGTCAAACTTATTCGCCAGCGCACCAGCCGGGGCCGGATCAACTGCAACACCAACGCCGGCCGGCCGGAAGCGGTGGCAACCCTGAGTGCCGCCGGTCTGGATGCCCTCCGGGTCAGCCTCAACAGCGCCCAGGCCAGCTATCATCGGCGCTATTACCGTCCCCTGGATTTCAGCCTGGAAGAAGTCCGGGAGTCGATCCGGATCATGAAGAACGCCGGCAAATTCGTATCCCTCAACTATTTCATCCTGCCGGGCTTCACCGACGATCCGGCCGAATTCACCGCCCTGGGCCGCCTGATCGCCGATTGCCGGCCGGATTTTATCCAGTTGCGCAACCTCAATATGGATCCGGACTGGTACCTGCGGGGAATTGATTTCAAGCCGACGGGGCCGGCAATGGGGATCCCGGCCTGGCGCGCCGCTTTAGCCCGGGAATTTCCCCACCTGGGTTTTGGTTATTTCAATCCGCCGGCGGGACCCGAAAGCGGGCGGGCGGTCAAACCGGCCGGCGCCGGCAACACCACGCCCCGAGGCACCGGCAGCCCCGGCAACCAGCGGAGCAAAACCCGCGGCCCTGCATCAGGACGGCACCGCAAATGAACTCGCCAGTTACCGCCGCCAACGCCCGCCTGCTGCGCCTGGCCGCCCTGGCCTCGGTGAGCGTGGCCACGACCCTGATCGCCATCAAGCTGTTTGCCTGGCACCTCACCGGTTCAGCCTCGCTGCTGGCCTCATTGGTGGATTCGCTGATGGACCTGGCCGCTTCGGCGATCAACTTCATGGCGATCCGCTATTCCCTCAAAAGCGCCGACCACGAGCACCGTTTCGGCCACGGCAAGGCCGAGTCCCTGGCCGGCCTGGCCCAGGCCTCGTTCATCGCCGGCAGTGCCGTTTTTCTGATAGTGTACACCAGCAGCCGCCTGCTGGCTCCCCGGCCCCTGGAAAATATCGATATCGGCCTGGCGGTGATGCTTTTTTCCCTGGTGCTCACCGTGGGCCTGGTCGGCTTTCAACGCCATGTCATTCGCAAGACCGGCTCCGTGGCCATCCGGGCCGATTCCCTCCACTATCTCACCGATATCCTCACGATCCTGGTAACCATCGCCGCCCTGGTCCTGGTCCGCCTGGACCTGCTCTGGGCCGATCCCCTGCTGGCCCTGGCCATCGCCCTTTACATCCTCTATTCCGCCGGCCTGATTATCCGTGAAGCCCTCCGCCACCTGATGGACCAGGAGTTGCCCGCCAAAATCAAAGGGCGGATCCGGGAGATCGCTTTGGCCGATGAGCGGGTGCTGGGGATTCACGATCTGCGCACCCGCCAGTCCGGCCAGACCAAATTCATTCAGTTCCATCTTGATCTGACGGCCGATCTTACCCTCAACGAGGCCCACGCCATCGGCAAGGAAATAGAAAGAAGCCTGCAGCAGGCCTTTCCCGGGGCCGATATCACCATCCACCAGGATCCGATCACCGATCATTCGCCGCTGGGGTAATCCGAGGCAGGATTATAACCGGCCCCAAGCACCAAGCAACCGCCGGGGACCGCCAGGAAAACCGGCCGCCGCCCCGACCTGACCGGGCCCCTAATCCTCCCGGTTGACTGCGAAAAAGGCCAGGGCCCGTTGCCGGGCCTGGCCAAGATCGCAACTGGACTGTACCGCCGCAGCCAGATGGTGGCCGAAAGGGTAATTGCGAGCATAGTAGTGGGTAAACTCCTTGAGCCGGCCCAGGCGGCGCTCCGGAGCAAAGCTCTCCTCCAAAAAGGCGATAAAGCGTAGATAGATCTCGACTTTGTCAGGAGTTCCATCCTCTCGCCAAAGGATTCCACCCATCGGCCGGCCAGTGGCTTGGCCGGGATTATCCTGCCTGGCGCTCCAGCCGATTTCCGCGGCGATTTCCTGGAAAAGCCACGGGGTGGCGGCGGCGGCCCGGCCGATCATCAGGCCGTCGGCCCCCGTTTGGGCCAGGCACCTGACCGCATCGGCCGGGGCAAAGATGCCGCCGTTGGCCACCACCGGAATTTGCAGCCAGGACTTTACCCGGCCCACCCAGTCCCAGCGCGGCTTGCGACCGAAAGGTTCCCCCCTTAGGCGGGCATGCACGGTGAGCAGGTCGAGGCCGGCGTCCTCGAGCATCCGGCAGAAATCCCGCAAGCGGTCGGCATCCAGGGTTTCTCCCAGGCGGATCTTGGCGCTCAGGGGCAAAGTGGTGCGCCGGCGCACCTCCGTCACCAGAAGCCGAACCAGGGCCGGATCTTCCATCAGGCGGCTGCCCCCGCCCAGGCGGCGAATATCCGGGGCCGGACAACCCAGGTTGAGATCAAGGGCCTCGGCACCCAGGGTTTCCACCGCCGCCACCGCCGCGGCCGCATCTTCCAACCGGGTTAAAAGCAATTGGTAGGAAAGCGGACGCTCCATGCCATGCCGGACCAAACAGGGCGAAACGGTGGGATTTTCATGGGGCAGGCGGCGGGCCGCCAGCATTTCGGTGGCCAGCAGCCCCACTCCGCCCAACTCCACCAACAACCGGCGTAAAGCCGAATGAGTCACTCCCGCCATCGGCGCCAGCAAGAGGGGAGGGCTGATCCGCAATCCCCCAAACGCCAAGCTGTTTTGCGACCCGACCAAGTTAGACATGTCCATCTCCATCCATTGCCTTGCCCTTAATTCCCGCCGGTACATGCCCCGGGGGCTTGATGAGGGCGCCGCGACAAGGGCAAACAGCCTCGTCAGCCCCGAGTTGTGATCCTTTATAACGGGCTGGAGTTGACTTTGCCACTCCGGCGGTGATATACCATTAACTAGATGACGTTTTCTGAATTACTCCTCATTTCTGTCAATTTAGCTTTATCGGCGAGTTTGCGACTTAAACGCTGATTCACGACCAAAAAAATTTACCGCATGTTAACCACATTTTTACAGTAAACCCGCTAAGATGTGGAAAACGGGAATGGTATTGCGCCGCGGCCATTCTTTTCAACGGAAACGGTAATCGACTTTTTCTGGTCCAAGGAGGTGATGATTGACAGGCAACGCAGCGATCCGGTTTTTTGACAGAGCTTTTTGAGAAGCAAAAAATGAAGGAGGAGGAAAAAGATGGGCAAAAGTCATAAATCAATTTTAGCGGCGCTGGTAGCCTTCGCCGTGGTCGGCGGACTCAGCCTCTTCGGCGCCGCCGGCGCCCAGGCGGCGCTGAAGACGGTGGACATCAACACCTGTTACCAGTGCCATGACAACATCAAGCAGTTTCACACCGGCGGCAAGCATGCCGGCATCAACTGCGGATATTGCCACAGCGAAACCGATCAGCATCTCCGCAGCCCGATGAACAAGCCGGTCACTTCGGTGGACCAGCGGACTTGCGGCCAGTGCCACGCCGAGCAGTTCAACTCCATGCTCCAGGTCAACTGGGATCGCGAGGCCAAGCACGAAAAGGCCTCCCCCACCGGGCGCACTTCCCGTTACGACTACCTGATGAAGCCCCACGGCTTCACCAAGGAGCATGCCGAACCCCGCAGCCACGTTTTCATGCTGGTTGACCATCTCTTGGTCGATCGGGGCTATGGCGGCCGCTTCCAGCTCAAGAGCTGGGAATTGATCGGCGACGCCGCCGCCGCCCAGCGCAGCGCCTGGGAAGTACTCTACGATGTCGAACCCCAGACCAACAACCAGAAGGCCTTCCAGCAGCAAACCGCCACCGCGGCCAACCCGGTCTGCATGTTCTGCAAATCCCAGGATAACATCCTCAACTGGGCCTACATGGGTGATCCCCATCCCAAGGCCAAGTGGGACCGGACCTCCAACGTGGTGGACTTTGCCCGCAGCCTGACCCATGCCCTCAACTGCTTCACCTGCCACGATCCCCACTCGACCCAGCCGCGGATCACCCGCGACGCCCAGATCCAGGCTATCGTTGACCGCGGTGAAGGGACCTATCCTTACGATCCGGAAAAAAGCAAGCGGATCACGGTGGAAAAGGTCGAGTTCCGCGACGGCTACCGGGCCATCGGGCTGCTCAGCCAGCCGGATTCCACCATGATGTGCGCCCAGTGCCACGTCGAGTACAACTGCAACCCGGGCATCGATGCCGCCACCGGGGAACGGGTAACCATGGCCGACCAGCGCACCAACCTGATGCAGTGGTCCAACGTTTTTGACTACAACCGCCGGATGTACGAAGACTTCAAGTTCATCGACTTCCGCAACGCCGTCACCGGGGCCGATCAGATGAAGCTGCAGCATCCGGAAGCGGAAACGTTCTGGGGCTCCAAGCATGAAAGGGCCGGAGTCGAGTGCAAGGACTGCCATATGCCGCAAATGGTTTCCAAGGCCGGCGTCAAATACACCTCGCACCTCCAGACCAGTCCTCGCTACCATGGTATGGAGAATACCTGTCTGCGCTGCCATACCGACTGGAGCGCCGACCGCGCCCTTTACACCATCGGCTCAGTCAAGGCTTACATCCGGGGCAAGATCAACAAGACCGAGTTCTGGCTCGCCGAACTGATCGACACCTTTGTCCGGGCCAAGGACATGGGCGTTCCGGAGAGCGTGCTGGCCGAGGCCCGCAAGCACCACACCGAAGCCAATACCCATTGGGAATGGTGGGTGGCCGAGAACTCCGATGGCTTCCATAACCCGGAGGCGGCTCGCAAGTCGCTGACCCACTCGATGACCGAATCCCAGAAGGGGATTAAGTTGCTCAACGACGCCATCGAGGAACGGAGAAAAGCTGTTGCCAAGCTGCGCTAAGGACTTGTGCTGATAGCCGGCTAGTTGTATAGACAGGCAAAAGGCGGGATAGAATTATTCCCGCCTTTTGCCTGTTCATTTTGCGCTGGTCGCTTGCCGACCCGACGACACGATGCCGGCGCGGCAAGAATTCCCCCGCCCTCAGCCGGCAGATCCCGGACAACAACTACCACCGACCCAGCCAAGATCCTTTCAATCACAACCACTCAACAAGGCTGCTTCCCAAGGCGGCCAGCAAGGAACGGATATAAGATGAAGAGATTTATCGCGATTTTATTGGTCATGATCCTGGCCGCCGCCTGTGGGCGAGAGCAGCAGGAAATAATCGGTGCCGAGGCCGGGCCGGCCCCCGCCGAGGGCTACATCGTTCAGGTGGGCGAAAGCTATATCACCGCCCGGCACTTGGAACAGGAAATGGCAAGCATGCCGGAAAGCCGCAGAATGGCCTATAGCATGGCCGGCGGCCAGGAGCGCCTGCTCGACGAGATGATCAAGCGGGAGATGTTCCGCCAGGAAGCGGTCCGGGCCGGCCTGGACCAAAGCGATGAGTACCGCCAGCGGGTTGAATACTTGAGCCGGCTGGCCCTGGTGGAGATGTTCCTGGAAGACAAAATCCAGGCCGAAGTGACGGTCAGCGACCGGGAAGTCAGCGATTATTACGAGCAGCACAAGGAAAACGAGTTTACCAATCCCCTCAGTGGCGAGACTCAACCCTTTCTCAGTGTGCGGGATAATATTCGCCGCTACCTGCTGATGGAAAAACAGCGCCAGGTTTTTGACGATTACATGGCAGAAATGCTGGAAAGATATGTGGTGAGAATGGCCCAGGATCCGGCCTTTGAGATTCCGCCGACCCCGGCCGCCCAGGAGTAGAGCTCGGCCGCCGTCTTCCAGCGCCCCGCCCTGAAATCCCAGTTAAAAAAAAGCCGCCGTCTTCCCTGCTGGAAAACGGCGGCTTTTTTTAGCGGCCGGTTTTAACCTTACGGCTAATCTCCTTGCCGGGCGGCTTTGGTAAAGGTCAACCCGGCGGCGCCCTCGGGCCGGTCGACCAGAATGGTGTCCCCCTCGGCGAAGGCCCCTTCAAGGATCTTCATGGCCAGGGCATCCTGGATGTGCCGCTGGATCGCCCTTTTAAGGGGACGGGCGCCAAAGTTGGGATCGTAGCCGACCTCGATGAGAAATTCCTTGGCGGCTCCGCTGAGTTCAATCCGGTAATGTTGATCACTCAACCGCCGGGTCAGCAACTCGATCTGGATCTCGACAATTCGCCCAAGATCTTCCCGACTCAAGGCGTGGAAGATGATGATCTCATCGATCCGGTTGAGAAATTCCGGCCGGAACTGGGCGTGGAGAATTTCGTCGACCCGGGCTTTCATCTCCTCGCGGCGTTCCTCACCCAGGTCCATAATCAACTGGCTGCCCAGGTTGGAGGTCATGATCAGGATGGTATTCTTGAAATCCACCGTCCGGCCCTGGCCGTCGGTCATCCGGCCATCGTCGAGGATCTGGAGCAGGACGTTGAAGACATCGGGGTGGGCCTTTTCGATTTCATCGAACAAAATCACCGAATAGGGCCGGCGCCGCACCGCCTCGGTGAGATAGCCGCCTTCCTCGTAGCCCACGTAGCCGGGAGGAGCCCCGATCAGCCGGGCCACCGAGTGCTTTTCCATGAACTCGGACATATCCAGGCGGATCATGGCCTTCTCGGTGTCGAAGAGAAAGCTGGCTAAAGCCCGGGCCAACTCGGTTTTGCCCACCCCGGTGGGGCCCAGAAAGATGAAGGAGCCCAAGGGCCGGTTGGGGTCCTGGAGACCCGCCCGGGCCCGGCGCACCGCATTGGCGATGGCCGCGATGGCCTCTTGCTGGCCCACCACCCGCCGGCTCAGCACCCGGTCGGCGGCCACCAGCTTTTCCTTTTCTCCTTCCAGCAGCCGGTCGGTGGGAATGCCGGTCCACTTGGCGACCACGGCGGCGACATCCTCTTCGTCCACCTCTTCCTTGAGCATCTTGCGGTCTTGCTGGATTTCCGCCAGGCGCTGGTTTTTGGCGGTCAGTTCCTTTTCCAGGGCCACAATCCGGCCATAGCGGATTTCCGCGACTTTGCTCAGATCGCCCTGGCGCTCGGCCTGCTGCTCCTCGATCCGGGCCTCATCGATCCGGGCCTTGACGGCCCTGATTTCCTGAATGACCTCCTTTTCCAGGTTCCAGTGGCCCTTCATGGCGTTGAGACTTTCGTGGCAGTCGGCCAGTTCGGCTTCAACCTTGGCCAGCCGTTCCCGCGATGATTTGTCGCTTTCCTGCTTCAGGGCCTCCCGCTCGATTTCGAGCATGATCTTCTTGCGTTCGATCTCGTCGATCTCGGTGGGCATCGAATCGATTTCGATCCGCAGCCTCGAGGCCGCCTCGTCAATGAGGTCTATGGCCTTGTCGGGCAGGAAACGGTCGGTGATATAGCGGTTGGAAAGGACGGCGGCGGCCACGGTGGCCGAATCCTTGATCCGGACCCCGTGATGGACCTCGTATTTCTCCTTGATCCCCCGCAGGATGGCAATGGTGTCCTCGATGCTCGGCTCCTGGACCAGAACCTGCTGGAAGCGCCGTTCCAGGGCCGCGTCCTTCTCGATATACTTGCGGTATTCCTTGAGGGTGGTGGCCCCGACGCAGTGCAACTCGCCCCGGGCCAGGGCGGGCTTGAGCATGTTGGAGGCATCCATGGAGCCCTCGGCGGCCCCGGCGCCCACCAGGGTATGGATTTCATCAATGAAAAGAATGGTCTCTCCCTGGCGCTTCTGCAACTCCTTGAGCACCGCCTTGAGCCGGTCCTCGAACTCGCCCCGATACTTGGCCCCAGCCACCAGGGCCCCCAGGTCAAGAGCAATCACCTGCTTGTTGCGCAGCGTGTCCGGCACGTCCCCGTTGACGATGCGCTGGGCCAGCCCTTCGACGATGGCGGTCTTGCCCACCCCCGGCTCCCCGATGAGCACCGGGTTGTTCTTGGTTCGCCGCGACAGGACCTGAATCACCCGCCGCACCTCGTCATCCCGGCCGATCACCGGATCGAGCTTGCCCTGGCGGGCCACATCGGTGAGGTTGCGGGCGTATTTTTCCAGGGCCTGGTATTTGCCCTCGGGATTGGGATCGGTGACCCGCTGGCTGCCGCGCACTGCCACCAGGGCCTGGAGAAAGGACTCGCGATTGACCCCGTGCTTGATCAAAACCTTGGCGGCGGCGGTATCCTTGTCGTCGAGCAGGGCCAGGACCAGGTGTTCCTGGCTGACATACTCGTCCTGCATTTCGGCGGCCACCTTGAAGGCCCGGTCCAGCAGGCGCTGGAAAGACGGCGAGGCGTAAAGCTGGCCGGAGCCGCCCCCGCTGACCTTGGGCAGCCGCTCGAGCAGGGTATCCATCTCGGCGGCCAGTTTTTCCCGGCCGACCCCTAGCTTCTGCAATACCGGGGCAATGACCCCTTCGGCCTGCTCCAGCATCCCCTTGAGCAGATGTTCCGGCTGCAACTCCTGGTGGTGCAGGTTCATGGCCAGGCTCTGGGCCTCCTGCACCGCTTCCTGTGACTTCATCGTAAACTTGTCGAATTTCATAACTTTCCGTCTCCCGACTAAAAAACGCCAGCGGCAATCCGCCGCCGTTTGAAGCAAATAAAAAGTTGCCTTACAGTTGCTGACAATGGTCAAAACGGTAAGAACGCCGACCGGCGCTGTCAAGGGAGGCTTAACGAAGAGAGGGGGCGATCAGGACCAGGAAGATGCTGGGAAAGAGTTTGCCCAGGCAAAACAGGGCGGCACAGAGAGGACGCGGCCGTAAAAGCAGGTCGCCAGGCGGTGGCCGGCTCAAGATCGGGCCGGGCAGGGTAAATCGGGTGGTGGGCGGAAAACGACCGGTTATTCCGGTCCGCTCAACTCCAGGGGCTGGCTCCCCCCGGAGCCGCGGCGGCCGCTGAGGCTTAGGGATATGAGAATCCCGATGGCAATTCCCACCAGCAGGGTGATCGCCAGCAGGGCGGCACGGGGCATGGTGACGGTGATGAAGAGCAACCGCACCGCAACCGGTTCGACATTCTGGGCGATCACGATGATCGCCAGCAGGGCCAGCGACAGGGCCAGCACCAGTTTAAACTTAAGCCTGGAAACAGGTTTCATCCCTGGACCTCCCCTGGCGAGTTCGTAAACGGAAAAGGCTCCCGGAACCTTGGGACTCCGCGGCCAGGCAGATGCCGACCAAGGCCCCCGCCACGATCAATATCGCAACCCGACTCGCTGGCGCGCCAGCTCCAGGGTGGGGGTCGCCTTGGCCCGGGCCTTGACAGCCCCCTGGCGGAGAATCTCCCGGACCTGGCCGGGGTCGGACCGCAACTGTTCCCGGCGTTCCCGCGCCTGTCGAAAATATTCCCACAAAATTTCCAACAGTTCCAGTTTTATTTTACCGTACATGGCCCCGCCGTTGACATAGAGTTCGTGGACGGCGGCCAGGCGCTCGGCTGGAGCAAACAGCTTGAAGATATTATAGAGATTGCACTGATCCGGGTCCTTGGGCTGATCAACCGGGGTGGAATCGGTGACAATGGCCATGACCTGTTTTTTCAGCTCCTTTTCCCCGGCGAAGATCGGGATGGTATTGCCGTAAGATTTGGACATCTTCTGGCCATCAATCCCCGGCACGGTGGCTAGATCGGCATCGATCACCGGTTCGGGCAGGACAAAGGTCTCGCCAAAGGTGTGATTGAACTTGATGGCGATATCCCGGGCCACCTCCAGGTGCTGTTTCTGGTCCTTGCCCACCGGCACCCGCTCGGCCTGGTAGAGGAGGATGTCGGCCGCCATCAGCACCGGATAAGCGAAAAGCCCGTGGCTGGGTGCAATGCCCTTGGCGGTTTTATCCTTGTAGGAATGGCAGCGCTCCAACAGCCCCATGGGGGTGACGGTGGAAAGAATCCAGGTCAGCTCGGTCACTTCCGGCACATCGGACTGCACCCAGAAGATGCAGCGTTCGGGATCCAGCCCCAGGGCAAGAAAGTCGATGGCCGCCTCCATGGTTCCCGCCGCCAGCCGTTCCCGGTCATGGACCGAGGTCAGGGCGTGAAAATCAACGATGAAGGCGTAGAGTTCATTGGTCGCCATGCTGGCGATCATCGGCCGCATCATGCCGAAATAATTGCCGATATGCAACTGGCCGGAAGGCTGAATGCCGGAAAGAATACGCATCTTTTAAACCATCAAGGTTAGCCCCGCCCCAAGACGGGAACATTAGACCAAAATTCAAAAATGATCCGCTCGGATCAGTGGGGGCAAAGGTAAAAAAAAATGGAGACACAGGCAATGGTTTTCTGTGTCTCCATTATAAACAACCAGCCGGGCCCCAACTTGCGCCCGGCTGGTTGTTTAACGCTAATCCAGGCCTGTTGCAGACGTATTAGCTATTTTACTTCTTCGTAGTCGGCATCGACCACATCATCGTCGTCCTTCTTGGCACCGCCGGAGGAGGCTTGCTCGCCGCCGCCGGCGCCGCCGGTGGTCCCGGGGCCGCCGGGGCCACCCTGCTGACCGGCCTGGGAGTACATCATCTCGGCCAGCTTGTGCGAGGCCTGGGTCAGGGATTCGGTGCCCTTCTTGATCGCCTCGCTGTCATCGCCTTCCATCAGTTTGCGGAGGCTGGTGATCTCGCTCTCCACCTTACCCTTGGTTTCGGCGTCAACCTTGTCGCCCAGATCCTTGAGGCTCTTTTCGGTGGCATAGATCAGCGAATCGGCCTGGTTGCGCGCTTCCACCAAGGCTTTGCGCTTGCGGTCCTCATCGGCGTGGGCATCGGCGTCCTTCTTCATCCGCTCGATTTCTTCCTGCGAAAGTCCGCTGGAGGCCTGAATCTTTATGGACTGCTCCTTGCCGGTCCCCAGATCCTTGGCCGAAACATGGAGAATGCCGTTGGCGTCGAGATCGAAGGTAACCTCGACCTGGGGTACTCCCCGGGGAGCCGGCGGAATATCAGCCAGATCGAAACGACCAATGGTTTTGTTGTCGGAGGCCATCTCCCGTTCGCCCTGGAGCACGTGAATGGAGACCGCCGGCTGGTTGTCCGCCGCCGTCGAAAAGACCTGGCTTTTCTTGGTGGGGATGGTGGTGTTCTTTTCAATCAGCTTGGTCATCACCCCGCCCAGAGTTTCAATGCCCAGGGAAAGGGGGGTCACATCCAGCAGCAGGACGTCCTTGACGTCACCCTTGAGCACCCCGCCCTGGATGGCGGCGCCGATGGCCACCACCTCGTCGGGATTCACCCCCTTGTGGGGATCCTTGCCGAAGATCTCCTTGACCTTCTGCTGGACCCTGGGCATCCGGGTCATCCCGCCCACCAGAATAACCTCGTCGATATCGCCGGGATTCAAGCCGGCGTCCTTAAGAGCGGTGCGACAGGGCCCCACGGTGCGCTCGATCAGGTCTTCCACCAGGGATTCCAGCTTGGAGCGGCTCAGCTTGATGTTGAGATGCTTGGGGCCCGAAGCATCGGCGGTAATGAAGGGCAGGTTGATGGCGGTTTCCATGGTGGTGGAAAGCTCCATCTTGGCTTTTTCCGCCTCTTCCTTGAGGCGCTGGAGGGCCATCTTGTCCTGGCGGATATCAATGCCCTGGTCGCGCTTGAATTCGTCGGCCAGCCAGTTGACGATCCGCATATCGAAATCCTCACCGCCGAGGAAGGTGTCCCCGTTGGTGGACTTAACCTCAAAAACCCCGTCGCCGATCTCAAGAATCGAGACATCGAAGGTGCCGCCGCCGAGGTCGAAGACGGCGATTTTTTCTTCGGTCTTCTTATCCAGCCCGTAGGCCAGGGAAGCGGCGGTGGGCTCGTTGATGATTCGCTGGACGTTGAGGCCCGCGATTTTGCCGGCGTCCTTGGTGGCCTGGCGCTGGGAGTCGTTGAAGTAGGCCGGTACGGTGATCACCGCGTCGGTGACCTTTTCGCCCAGGTACTCCTCGGCGGTCTGCTTCATTTTGGTCAGCACCATGGCGGCGATTTCCGCCGGGGCGTATTTCTTGCCGTCCACCTCGACGGCGGCATCGCCACCCGTCCCTTCCACGATTTTGAAAGGGCTGATTTCGATGCTCTTGCGCACTTCTGCATCGGTGAATTTGCGCCCGATCAGGCGCTTGATGGCGTAAAGGGTCCGGGTCGGATTGGTTACCGCCTGGCGCTTGGCCACCTGTCCCACCAGGCGCTCCCCGGCATCATTGAAGGCCACCACCGACGGGGTGGTCCGGTTTCCTTCCACGTTGGTGAGTACTTTGGGTTCGCCGCCCTCCATAATCGCCACGCAGGAATTGGTTGTTCCCAAATCAATACCGATGATCTTTCCCATGATCAGTTCTCCTTGTCAAAAAATATCCAGGCCGTTAAAGCCGTTCATTATTCACGGTGTTCCGTGTAATTAAACTTGTAAATCAAGTGCAGGGGCCGCGCGAAACCACGACCTTGGCGGCCCGCAACAAGCGGTCCTTGTATAGATAACCCCGCTGAAACTCGCTGATGATGGTGTTGGCGGGAATCTCTTCGCTGCTCTCCATGGCCAGGGCCTCGTGGTAATTGGGGTCAAAAACCTTGCCCAGGCCATCCAGGGCTTGGAGGCCGAACTTTTCCAGGGTGCCCATCAGGCCCTGGTAGGTCATCTCCACCCCCTGCAGGAGGGCCGAGGCGCTGTCGCTATTACGGCCCTGCTCCATGGCCCGCTCCAGGTTGTCCAGGGTGGGCAGCAGTTCCTTGAGCAGATTTTCCTCGGCGTATTTAAGGGATATTTCCCGCTCCCGCTGCATCCGCTTCTTATAGTTTTCAAACTCGGCGGCCAGCCGCAACATCCGGTCTTCCAGATCATGGGCCTCGCGGAGGGCCGTACTCAACTGGGTCAGCAGGTCATCGCCTTCCGCGCCGCCGGCCTGCTCCGCGGGCTGTAACGGGCGGTCGCCGTCTTTATCCAAAGGGGTTTCCTGGCCGGCACCCTTTTGCTTTTCCTCCATGTTCACAACAACCTCCTCGGACCTGAAATACGGGTCAGCGCCGGCAAAGGCGCAAATCGCGATTTTTCCTTTAATATTATTGCGTATTCCACAATCAGGCTGAACATTAAGTACGTACCCAGGCCTTGTCAAGGCGGCGACCAGCTTATTTAGCCGGAAAAACCTCGACCATTGCCCAGGGGCTCCGAGGCCTTGGCCAAGCTCACCCGCTTTGAGATTATAATCAGGAGGGGACCATCTAAGCCTTTGGCCGCCCGGCGGGCACCCTACTCGCTCCAATAAGGAGTTCAACCTAAAGATGAAATCAGGAGCGGCCAAGGGGCGCTGCCGGGCACCCCTTGTTGTCTGAAGGGAAAATGGTTATTTTCGGTCCACCATGATTAATAAACCAAGGATGATCAGTGAACAGCGACGGGGAGAGTTTTATCTGCTGGCCGAAGAGTTTCTCTGGGGCTGGTTTCCCATCGTTACCCTGCTGAGCTACCAGTTTCTCGAGCCCCTCTGGACCATGGCCCTGACCCTGGCCGTGGCCAGTCTGTTTTTCGGGCTGTTGATGACGGGTTGGCGGCGGAACAGGAGCTTGTGGCGGGAATTGGGGCGGCGGCGGGCCTGGTGGGACCTGGCCTGGGCCTCTTTCTACATCATGCTGCTTTTTGTCCTGCTTTTTGTCGGGCTTTCCTTCACCACGGCCGGCAATGCGGCCCTGATTCTCTTCCTGCAGGTTTTTTTCGCCTTTCTCTATTTCAACCTGCTGAAGGGGGAAGTTCTCAGCCCGGCACACCTGGCCGGGGCGGCCCTGATGACCATCGGCGCCTTTCTGGTCCTGTTCCCCGACGACATGGTACTCAACAAGGGCGATCTGCTGGTCTTGCTGGCGGCGATGATCGCTCCGGTGGGCAACCGCTACCAGCAGCGGGCCCGGCGCCATGTCCACGCCACCACCCTGCTCTTTGTCCGCACCGTTGCCAGTCTGCCCGTGGTTCTAGCGCTGGCTTGGCTTTACCAACCGCTGCCGACGGCGGGGAACCTGGCCGGCGCCTGGTGGCTGCTGCTGATCAACGGGATTTTCCTGATGGGACTGTCGAAAATCTACTGGATTGAGGGCCTGCACCGCCTTAATATCACCAAGGTCAGCGCCATGACCGCCCTCTCCCCTCTTTTCACCATGCTTTTTGCCTTCTTCATCCTTAACGAAATCCCGGGCAACTGGCAGTTGGTCGGGATTTTACCGATCCTGGCCGGCGGGATCCTGATCACCCGGCCGGCCATAGAACGCGGCACCGTCAGTAGTTGCCGCCCTGGCCGTTAAGCGGTTTTTTTAAATCCTCAATCAGCAGTTTGCCTCTGGACCTGGCGCAGGATCGCCAGCAGCTCCTCGCTGCTGATGCCGCCTTCCTCCATGATAGTGCGCATCGTCTGGGTTTCTTTGGCGGCAACCCCCCGGGCGGCCAGGGCAGCAAGCACGGTATCCAACGGCAGGCCGTATTCCGCGCAGATGTCGCTAAGTGAGCGACGACCAAAACCACTGGGAGGAGTGGCCGGCACCTCCGGGCCGGCCTCCGGGCTCACCCGCTGGCCGTGGTCACCTTCCGTCTGCTTAATAACCAGATAAACCTGCTGGGGAGGAACGCGGTTGGCCTGGGCAATGGCGAGCAGGGTTTGTTCCTCGCCGACTATTTCAAATCCGGCCGCCCGCAAAGCCGTCATGGCCGGCTCAAGCTCCAACCCCAGGCGGCGACTGAACTCCCGCAGCGAGGACAATTCGGCATGGCCATAAGGCGGCTCGCCGTATTTGACCGCCGCCCGCTCCTTGATCGCCTCGCTGAATTGGATGATGTTGATAAAAGGCGGGATTTTGAAATAGGTACCCAGACCGCAAACCGCAACCAGCAGCAGGGCCAGGCTGAAATTGGCGGTAACTATCCGCAGCCGGCCGGCCCGGTCCTTGAGGTAAGTGGTAATCGCTTTCCAGTTATAATAGATATGCAAAATAATACTGAGCAGAAACAGAATGCCCAGATTTATGTGCAGACTCCCCCACTCCTCCTTGCTCAAACCCATAAGCTGCCAGTCGGCCCAATAAGCCACCCGGCCGGCGGGAACAATATAAAGGATCGTGCTGGTCAACAGCATCAGGACAAAACTGAGCAGGGCAACCAGGGAGGTGACTCTGCGGACGTTCATGAGGGTTGCTCCTGGGGGAAAAGAAGAGCTTGCGATGCAATATAAGAAAAGAGTCTGTCGGAGCCAGGGGAGATGATTTTAGGCACTCCGGATTCTCCCTGCGGAATGGGGTCAGCAGCAGGAACCGGCCCCGTTGAAAATCGCCTGGGCGCATCCCACCCCGATCTCCACCCTGATTGCGGCCACCGGACAGTTATGGCGGCAGGCGCCGCACTCCATGCAGGCGTCACGGTCCCGGACCCGGACTTTTTTACCCTCCGCAGCCGGCACAAAAACCTCGTGGGGACAGACCTCCAGGCAGGTCCCGCAGCCCACGCAGAGATCCGGGTCAAGCTCCAGGGTGCTGACCCCGGCCAGATAGCGTATTTCATTCATCGGAGTTTGATGGCCTCGGGTACTTGCCGCCGGCCGTCAAGCTGACCAGCGGCAGGCTTTGACTGCCCTGCGGGAGGAAAATCGCCTCTCAAATCCCCCCCCAACGACCGGCGAGCAGCAGCAACAGGCCGGCGACTCCCCCGCCGATCTGCCAGGGCAGAGCCAGCCTGATTTCTTTTTTGACCCCCGAAAGGGAGGTATAAGTTGAAGAGCCGGTGAATTCCATGGCCAGGAAAGAGGCCAGAGCGCCGATTACCGCCAGCCAGGCCAAGTAATCTAAGCCGCTCAGAGCCGGGCTTCCCAAGCCGGAGGCCACCCCAAGGAAAAGAGCCGCTCCAGCCAGGCCGGCCACCAGCCCCTTGCCGGCAAAAGCCCGGCCCGGCAGCCAGGGCAACAACAGGGGGGTCAGGGCCTGGCCGGCCAGGACCGCCACCATGATTCCCCCGGCGGCCAGGGCGGCGAAGGCGGACCACCCTTCACCTCCCAGGAAAAACAGGGCTGCCAACAGCAGCAAAAGCGGCAGCAGCCATTTCAGGCTCAAGACCAGTTCCACCGGGATCAGGACCGCCCGCTCCCTCAAGGGGAAATGCTTGCGACGCATGGCCGGAGTGGCCTGCAGGCCGGCGGCCAGGTAGACCGGCAGGTCAGCCGCCTCCACCGGGCCGAAGAGCACCTTGAAACCGCTTTCTTTTTCCACCAGGCGGGCGTTGATCCCCGGCCCCCCCAACTGGGGCACAATCAGACGCCGGTGCCTGACCACCTGGGCCACCCGGCTGGCGGCCAGTTGGCTAATAAGGTTGGCGCTGCCGAAACTGCCCTTGCCCGCCGCGCACCAGACATTGATCCCGTCGGTATCGAGCACCAGGATCCAGGCGCCGACCCCGGCCAGCCGGCAGCGCAGGTGATCAAAGCTGAGCTTGTAATTGGCGCTTACCAGCACCGGAGAGTCGGGACCGGGATTGTGGAGGGCATAAAGTCCCGGTTCCACCAGGTAGCGCATCCGGCCGACGCCACAGCGCACCAGCAGGTTGTCCAAGCGGTCCCGGCGCGACAGGGTGGCGCTGATCCGGGGCAGGGTTCCCGCCGGGGTCTCCAGCGGCCCCAGGACAAAAGGTTGATCCAGGGGAGAACGGCCCACCCGGGGCCGGGTTCGGGGCCCTCAACAAACCTGCTGGCCCGGATTCTGGGCCGGCGGCACCGGCGGCAAAGCCTTGGGCAGAGAAATCTCTTTCATTGGCCACCCCCACTAATGCAAAGTAAAAACCTGCACTTAAAGCCCGCTTAAAACACACCAGGACCGCAGATTTTTACCGATCAACCAGGCGCCGCCCTGCCCCGCCTGCACCGCAAGCAGGTCTGGGCTGATCGCGTCCCGCGGCGGATCTAACGCACCCTCATCAATGTTTGAAGGAGCGTTGACCGGTGTACTTCATCGCCACCTGGGGCCGGGCCTCGTTGCAAGCCATGATGGTTTCAAAATCCCGGGCCGAACCGCCGGCCTGGAGAATGGCGGTGACGCCCTGGCGGATGCCGACATCGGCCCCGTCGCGGAAGGGGAAAAAGGCATCGGAAATCATTACCGAACCGGGCAGGCCGGCCTTGTCGGCCCGAGTCTGGGCGTCGATGGCCTCCCGGTCGGTCCGATTCCGCTTGCCCTGCTCGATCTCCAGCACCAGGTCGGCATAGGGAATGCCGTGGGTGTCAAAACAGAGGATATCGGCATACTTGATGTAGGCCTTGTGGACCGCGATTTCCGCCACCCCGACCCGGTCCTGCTCGCCGGTGCCGATCCCCACGGTACAGCCATCCTTGACGTAAATGACCGAGTTGGAAGTCACGCCGTGCTCCACCGCCCAGCCGAAGATCATGTCGTCGAGTTCGCGGGCGTCGGGTTCCCGCTCCACCTTATATTCCTGCCCCTTGAAGGTGGCCACGGCCGGTTTAAGGTCAGCGGGGCTGCGGATCGAGTTGACCGCCGACTGCTGGACGATCAAACCGCCATCGATCAGGCTCTTGAAATCGACGAAACGATAAGCGGCGTAATCGGCCAGGCGGTCGATCCGACCGATCCGGACCACCCGCAGATTTTTGCGGCGGCCGAGAATCTCCAGGGTGCCGGCCTCAAATTCGGGCGCGCAAACCACTTCCAGGTAATTCTGGCTGAGCAATTCGGCGGTGGCCAGGTCGCAGGCCCGGTTGAGGACCACGGCCCCGCCGAAGGCGGCGATCCGGTCGGCCCGGTTGGCCCGGTTGAAGGCGTCGGCCTGGTCCCGGCCGTAGGCGGCCCCGCAGGGATTGTTGTGCTTGAGAATAACGGCGGCGGGACGATCCATCAGGTACTTGATGATATTGAGGCCGTTATCGATATCGGTCAGGTTGATCTTGCCGGGATGCTTGCCCACCTGAAGCATGTCGCCGGCTTCAATTCCGCTGACCAGCCCCTGGCCGGGCTCGATGAAGCGGCAGTCGCCCAAGACCAGGTTGCCGTTGACCAGTTCATAAAGGGCCGCCTCCTGGTCGGGGTTTTCCCCATAACGGATCCCCCGCTCCTCGACCGTGCCGTCATCCTGGGCCAGTTTCCAGGTCCGCTTACGGTAGACCAGGGTCTGATCGCCGAAGGTAATGGTCATATCCAAGGGGAAATGATCCCCCAAAATGGTGGAATACATCTTTTTGAGATCAGCCATTAATCGAGCCCTCCTTGCCATTAATGTATATTGGTATTTTAAAAGCGCTGGCAACCCGCCACGATGACCAAAGGCCGCAAACCGGGGCGGCCGGTGATGGCAGAACAGCAATTTACAAGTTAAAGGCGCAAGGTACAAGCTGCAAGTAAAGGTAAAAGCAGCCCTGGCCCTTGGGCCACCTTCCCGGCAAACTCAGTGGCCGGGTTCGGCCGGCAGCGCAAGCTCATTATCCTGAAAAACCGCGTCCCAGTCCTTGCGGACCGGATCGTAGCCTTTGCTCCGGATTGAGCTGGCCACTTCTTCGATGCTCCGCTCGTCGCCGATGGAAAACTGCTCCCCGGCGGCGGCGGCGTCGCCGTAACCACCGGGGATGGTACAGGACCCGGCGGAATAACGGGTGGGGGCCAGGCCGATCATGCCATTGCGGAAACGGGCTTCCTCGCGGGTAGAAAGGACCAGCCCGACATCGGGATCAAAGAGGCGCAGGGCGAAAAGCAACTGGCTGAGATTTTTTTCCGTCACTCGTACCCGGGGAGCAAAGCTGCCGGGAGCGGGCCGCAAGCGGGGGAAGGAAATGGTATAGGCCGTCCGCCAGGACAACTTGCGCAACCAGGCCAGGTGCAGACCCAGGGCCAGCCCCTCGGCCCGCCAATCGGCAAGCCCCAGCAGGGCGCCGATCCCCACCTCGCGCATCCCGGCCCGAGCCGCCCGGGCCGGGATCTCCAGGCGCCGATCGAAATCGGCCTTGATCCCGCCCAAATGGACCGCACCATAGGTCAGGCGATCGTAGGTTTCCTGATACACCGCCACCCCGGTAATTCCTGCGGCGAAAAGGCGAGCATATTCAACCGTCTGCAACGGTTGCACCTCGATGGCGACCGAGGCGAAGCTGGCCCGCAGGCGGACGGCCAGTTCCGCCAGGTAGTCGACGCCCAGCCGGGCCGGAGCCTCGCCGGAAACCAGCAGAATATGGCTGAATCCGCGCCCGGCCAGGATCAGGGCTTCCTTTTCCGCCTCGGCCAGGGAAAGAACCCGGCGCGGAATTTCGTTGTCGATGGAGAAGCCGCAGTAAAGGCAGCGATTGGCGCAGTAGCTGGAGAGATAAAGGGGGGCGTAAAGTTGAATCACCCGGCCGAAGCGCTGTTGGGTCAGACGGGCCGACTCGGCGGCCATGGCGCCCAGCAGGGGTTCCGCCGCCGGGGAAAGCAGGGCGGCGAGATCAGCGCTGGTGCGATGCGGACGTTCCAGGGCCCGCAGTACGTCATCCCGGCTGTACTCGGCAATCCGAGCCTGCAGCCGGTTAAAGTCAGGTAGGGGAAAAGTAACGTTATTCACGGTAACCGCTTGGCAAAGGACTCTGTCGGGTTAAGCTGCCGCCCTGACCCGTCGAACCAGGACGGCTCTACCTTAGGTCGGCCGTCAAGGTGCCGGAACTGGCTGGGCCGGGCTCCTAGACTGGGGGGAGCCGGGCTATTCATCACGCAGGAAATCGAGCCCGCCATGGGGGGAGGAGGCCTCCGCCCGGGAGCGCTTCTCGCCCGGTCCGGACTCGTAGGCCAGCCGGCCGGCCTCCACGGCGGCGGCAAAGGCCCGGGCCATTTTAATCGGATCAGCAGCCACGGCGATGGCGGTGTTGACCAGCACCGCATCGGCCCCCAGCTCCATGGCTTCGGCGGCGTGGGAAGGCAGGCCGAGACCGGCATCAACCACCACCGGAACCCGGGCCTGCTCAATGATGATCCCCACCTGGAATCGGGTCAGCAAACCCTGGTTGGTGCCGATGGGTGAACCCAGGGGCATCACCGCCGCCGCTCCGGCATCCTGCAGGCGCAAGGCCAGAATCGGGTCGGCATTGATATAAGGCAGAACCACGAAACCTTCGGCCACCAATTGTTCCGTGGCCCTCAGGGTCTCCACCGGGTCCGGCAGCAAAGTCCGGGGATCAGGGGTTACTTCCAGCTTAAGCCAGTTGGTCCCCCCGGCGGCCCGGGCCAGATGAGCCAGGCGGACGGCCTCGGCCGCATCGCGGGCCCCGGAAGTGTTCGGCAGGAAAAAAAAGTGCTCCCGGTCAAGCGCGGCCATGATATCGTCGGCAGGATCATGCAAATCCACCCGCCGCAGGGCTACCGTGACCATCTCACTGCCCGACGCTTCCAGGGCCGCCTTCATCACCGGAGCCGAGGCAAACTTGCCGGTGCCGGTAAAAAGCCGGGAGCGAAAGGTCCGGCCGGCAATGCTCAACATCTCAGCCTCCTCCTACAAAGCGGATCAATTCCAGGCGGGAATCAGCCGCCAGAGTAATATGGCCCAGTTCTCGGCGCGCCAGGATCCGGCCGTCGAGTTCAACGGCCACCTGGGCCGGGTCCAGCCTTAATTCACGGATCAAGGCATCCACCGTGGTCCCCGGGGCGACCCGACGAATTTCGCCGTTACAGATGATTTGCAGGGTTTCCATCGGGTTCACTGAATAAAGGGGGGTTTGCCCGCCGCCAGCAGCCCTTGCAGCGGGGCCAAAGTCCACACCAGGAAGGACTGCTTGTTGGCAGGAAAAACCAGACAACCGGCGTGTAATCAGGCGGGGACTGATCAAAGAAAATATATTACCCTAACCATCAAAAATTGGGTAGCAGTTTTCAACTGCCAGGCGGCCAACGGCTCCGAGTGGCTCCAACCCTGGCAAGAATTGGACGAAAACGACAAAAGCCGGCAATTTATGCCGGCTTTTGTCGGAAAAATCAGAAAATTTACAGGCGCTGCTACTCTTGTTTTGCCGCCGCCGCTGGCGGTGCCGCCACGGCTTCCGCTTCTTTCTCGCGATAATTTACCAGTTCAAGAATCGCCATGGAGGCGGCATCGCCCAAACGATTACCGGTGCGGATAATCCTGGTGTAGCCGCCCTGCCGCTCAAGGTATTCCGCGCCCAGGGTATCGAAAAGCTTGGCCACCACCTGTTTGTCGCGCACCACGGCCAGCGCCTGCCGGCGGGCATGAAGATCGCCGCGTTTGGCCAGGGTGATCATTTTATCAGCCACCTTGCGGACCTCCTTGGCCTTGGCGGTGGTGGTGACAATCCGCTCGTGCTCGAGCAGAGAAGTGACCATGTTGCGAATCATCGCCTGGCGATGGGAGGTGGTGCGTGACAAGCGATTGCCACTTTTGTTGTGTCGCATGACTATATCCTCGCAGGGATTACATTCCCGTATTCAAATTTATTCTTCGCCTTCCGGCCCGGCGGTGGGCTGAACCCAACCATCGATCTTCATTCCCAGATAGAGATCCATCTCGGCAAGCAGCTGCTTGATTTCATTCAATGACTTGCGGCCAAAGTTTTTCGTCTTGAGCATTTCCGCTTCACTTTTCTGGACCAGTTCGCCGATATAGCGGATTTCGGCATTACGCAAGCAATTGGCGGAACGCACTGAAAGCTCGAGATCTTCAACACTGCGATAGAGATTGTCGTTGAGCTTGGGTTTTTCCCCGCTCTCGGCATCTTTATGGGCGGGAATCACTGCGTCTTCGTCAAAATTGATGAAAACCTGCATTTGCTCCTTGAGGATCTTGGCGGCATAGGCCAAGGAGTCTTCGGGGCGCACACTGCCATCTGTGGTGATTTCCAGGGTCAGTTTGTCAAAGTCGGTCTGCTGACCGACCCGGGCCTGGCTGGTAATGACCTTGACGTTGCGGATCGGCGTAAAAATGGCATCAATGGGGATCACCCCGATGGATTGCTCTTCTTTTTTGTTCTTCTCCGCCGGCACGTAACCTTTGCCCCAGCAAACCTCGAGCTCGGCGTTAAAGCTGCCGTCGCCGGTAATCGTGCAGATATGCTGATCGGGGTTCATCACCTCCACCTGCAAATCACCGGTAATATCAGCTGCGGTGACGATCCCCTTTTTGCTCTTGGCAATCCGCACCATCCGCGGCTTGGAGGAATGAAGCCTGAGACGCACCTCCTTAAGGTTCAAAATAATCTCGGTGGCATCTTCTTTGATTCCGGGAATGGTGGAAAGCTCGTGGAGCACTCCTTCGATCTTGACCGCGACGATGGCCGCGCCCTGGATCGAGGAAAGCAGAATGCGCCGCAGGGAGTTGCCAATGGTGGTGGCAAAGCCGCGCTCCAGGGGCTGGCAGGTAAATTTGCCGAAACTCGCACTATGGGTATCCTGGTCGACCTCAAGGCGTTCGGGAACAATCAAGTTATGCCAGTTGCGGTAAAATTTATCAGTCTCTTTCGTCATTTTGTCCTGATTTTCCTTGGGCTGAGGTTTGGGGCCGGCTTGAATGAAGCGACTCAAACCCTGAAGAGGGCCCGCAAAAGCGAAGCCGTTACGCCAATGGCCTACTTGGAGTAAAGCTCGACGATCAACTGCTCCTGAATCGGGAGGGTCAATTCCTCGCGATTGGGGGCGGTCTTGACGGAGCCGGCAAAGGCTTCCTGGTTCAATTCCAGCCAGGAAGGCACTCCACGGCGGGCCATGGCGGACAAGCTTTCCTTGATGGCTACGACTTCGCGGGATTTCTCGCGAAGCGTAATCACGTCGCCAACGCTGACCTGCAGGGAAGGAATATTAACCTTGTGGCCGTTTAGGAGAAAATGGTTGTGACGCACCAAGTGACGGGCCTGATTACGGGAACCGGCAAATCCCAGCCGGTAAATCACGTTGTCCAGGCGGGACTCCAGCAGTTGCAGGAGGTTTTCGCCGGTTACCCCGCGGCGCCGCTCGGCTTCAACGAAATAGCGTCGAAACTGGCCTTCGAGCATCCCGTAGATACGTTTAACTTTTTGCTTTTCCCGCAGCTGCAGGGCGTAGTCGGAAACCTTGCGCAGCCTGGCCTGGCCATGCTGACCGGGAGCATAGGAACGCCGCTCAAACGAACATTTATCAGAATAGCAGCGGTCTCCCTTCAAAAAAAGCTTGAGTTTTTCACGCCGACACTGCCGGCAAACCGCACCTGTATATCTGGCCACTTGGTCTCTCCTTGTTCACTGAACTGAAGTGCTTAAAATCGCTGTCGCTCAGACTCGCCGCCGCTTGGGAGGCTTGCATCCGTTATGAGGCAGCGGAGTGATATCGCGAATAACGTTGACCTCGATTCCCGCCACCTGCAAGGCTCTGATCGCTGATTCCCTGCCCGGTCCCGGCCCGTTGACCCGCACCTCAACTTTGCGCAGGCCATGATCCTGAGCTTTCTTTACCGCGGTCTCGACGGCATTCTGGGCGGCAAAGGGGGTACTTTTACGGGAGCCCTTGAAGCCGAGACAACCGGAACTGCACCAGGAAATTACGTTCCCGCGGGGGTCGGCGAAGGTAACAATGGTATTGTTGAAGGTGGATTTAATAAAGCAAATCCCCTCGGGGACATTTTTTTTGTCCTTCTTGCGAGGACGAACGGTCTTAGCCTTAGCCATTGCTTCTCCTGAATTGATTCCTGGTTATTTAATTAAGGCTTTTATTTCTTGGATTTAACCGCGGCCCGCCGGGGACCTTTACGGGTCCTTGCGTTGGTGTGGGTACGCTGCCCCCGGCAAGGTAAACCCTTACGGTGACGCAGGCCGCGATAGCAGCCCAGGTCCATCAGGCGCTTAATATCCATGCCGACTTCCCGGCGCCGGTCACCTTCAACCACAAATTCTTCTTCAATGACCTTGCGGATATCAGCTACTTCGACCTCGGTAAGTTCGTCACTATTACGGTTGTGGGGCAGCTTTACCTTGTCGAGGATCTTACGGGCAGAAGGTCGCCCGATCCCGTGGATATAGGTCAGAGCCACTTCCATATGCTTATTTTTAGGGATATCAACACCAGCTATACGGGCCAAGGTTTACCTCCATTGACAAAAAAAATTATCCCTGACGCTGTTTGTGCTTCTTGTTTTTGCAAGAAACCCGCACCACGCCATTGCGTTTAAAGACTCGACATTCGCTGCAGATCTTTTTTACGGAAGCCTGTACTTTCATCACCGCACCTCGCTATCGCTAATTGACCTAACGCTTGTTCTTGGAGCGAAAGGTCACCCGCCCTCGGGTCAGGTCATAGGGGGAAAGCTCCACCGTAACCCGGTCCCCGGGCAGAATCTTAATGAAATGCATCCTCATCTTGCCGGAAATATGGGCCAACACCCGGTGGCCGTTATCCAACTCAACGCGAAACATCGCATTGGGCAACGGCTCGATGATGGTACCCTCAACCGTAATCGGTTCTTCCTTAGCCATATCCTTCCAGTTCTGATTGGGCCCGCTTTCTTTATAGCGGCAAATGGAAAATTGGTGATTATAACCTAAAAAAAAAATCCTGCCGCTTATTTTTTGTCCGCGAGCCCTGGGTCGGTCTATCGTAACTCCCAGGCACTGAGTACCAGAGGGCCGTTCTCGGTGACGGCCACCGAATGCTCAAAGTGGGCGGAGTATTTTTTGTCCCTGGTCACCACCGTCCAGCCGTCGGCCAGAATTTTCACTTCGGCGGTCCCGATATTGACCATGGGCTCGATGGCCAGAACCATCCCGGCCATCAGGCGGGGCGAGCCGTTGCTGCGCACATAGTTGGGGATTTCCGGGGGCTCATGCAGTTGACTGCCTATGCCATGGCCAACAAACTGCCGCACCACCGAAAAGCCGTGCTTTTCAACATATTCCTGGACCGCCCGGGAAATATCATTGATCCGATTGCCAACCTGCACCTGAGCAATGGCCCGGTTCAGCGATTCACGGGTAACGCGGAGCAATTCCCTGACCTGGGCGCCGACTTCGCCCACCGGCACCGTAATGGCGGCATCACCGTAATATCCCCGCCACTTGACGCCAAAATCAATGCTGACGATATCTCCGGAACGGATCACCACCTTATTGGAGGGAATGCCGTGCACCACCTGCTCGTTCAAGGAAACACAAAGACTGCCCGGGAAACCACGATATCCCTTGAAGGCCGGAATCCCACCGCGATCCCGGGCATATTCTTCGGCCCAGGCATCAAGTTGAGTGGTTGTGACTCCCGGCTTGATCCGCTCGCCAAGCATGGCCAGAGCCCCGGCCACAATCCGGTTGGCCCCGCGCATGATTTCGATTTCCGCCGCCGATTTCAAGACAACCGCATTAGTCATGAAATCGACCTGTTATCTCCGCCCCTTGAAACGCCCTTGCTTCAAGAAGCCGTCATAATTACGCATCATGGTGTGGGACTCAATCTGGCCGATGGTGTCGATGGACACCCCGACCACAATAAGCAGCGCCGTGCCGCCAAAATAAAAGGGAACGTTAAATTCTGAAATCAGCACCGTGGGCAACACGCAAATTGCACTGATATAAATGGCTCCCACCACCGTAAGCCGGGTAATTACCTTATCGAGAAAATCGGCGGTCTTCTTGCCCGGCCGCACGCCGGGGATAAAACCGCCGTTGCGCTTGAGGTTTTCCGAAACATCGACCGGGTTAAAGGTCACCGCCACATAAAAAAAGCAGAAGAAAATCAAAAAGGCGACAAAAATGACGGTATGGGGCAAACTGCCCCAAGCCATGGCCGCACTCATCCGCTGGACCCAGTCGATCTGGATGAAGTTGCCCACGGTTTCGGGAAACATCATAATGGAGGAGGCGAAAATCGCCGGAATAACCCCGGCCATATTAACCTTAAGGGGCAAATGGGATTGCTGGCCGCCGTACATCTTCCGCCCCACCATCCGCTTGGCGTACTGGACCGGAACCCGGCGCTGGGCGGTTTCGACAAAGACGATAAAGCCGGTAACGCCAAGGACCAGGATCAGCAGCAGAGGGATAAAGATCAACGCCAGTTCACCGGTGCCCACCATCCGGAAGGTATTGGCCAAAGCCGCCGGCATGCTGGCGACAATGCCGGCAAAGATGATCAGGGAAATTCCGTTGCCGATCCCCCGTTCGGTCATCTGCTCGCCCAGCCACATGATAAAGGCGGTACCACAGGTCAGGGTCAGCATGGTCATCAAGCGAAAGCCCCAGCCCGGGTCAATAACGATGGGGGCGCCGCCGGGAGCGCTCATTCCTTCCAGGCCGATGCTGATGAACATGCCCTGCACCATGGCCAGGCCAATGGTGGCATAGCGGGTATACTGGGTAATTTTCTGCCGGCCGGATTCGCCTTCTTTCTTCAGAGCCTCGAGATGGGGCACCACCACGGTCAACAGCTGAAAGATAATGGACGCACTGATGTAGGGCATGATCCCCAGGGCAAAGATGGAAAAATTTTCCAGCGCTCCGCCGGAGAACATGTTGAACATGTCAAAGAGGCCGCCGACCTGGGCAAAAAAATCGGTTATGGCCTCACCGTTGATGCCCGGGGTCGGAACCTGGACCCCGGCCCGGTATACCGCCAGCATGGCCAGGGTAAAAAATATCCGGCGACGCAACTCCGGTATGTTGGCAGCACTTCGAACCCCTGCCTGCATGAAATATCCTCTCAGGCGGCGCCGACATTGCCGCCGGCGGCTTCGATCTTGCGGCGAGCGGAATCGCTGACCTTGTCCACCATCACGGTCAAGGAAACGGTCAGTTCACCATCGCCCAATACCTTGATAAGCTCATCCTTTGCGGAAATCAGGCCGGCAGCCTCGAGCCCGGCCCGATCCACCATGGTTCCGGCATCAAAGCGATTTAGATCCTGGACGTTGACCACGGCGTATTGCTTGCGGAAGGGATTGCGAAAGCCCCTTTTGGGCAAACGCCGCTGCAGAGGCATCTGGCCGCCCTCGAAGCCGGGTTTGATCCCACTGCCGGAACGGGCCTTGAAACCTTTATGGCCCCGACCGGAGGTCTTGCCATGGCCGGTACCGGGCCCGCGACCGAGTCTTTTCCTGGGCTTGCGGGATCCGGGATGCGGTGAAAGGTTGCTCAGAGTCAGCATGAAATTTCCTCCACGTCCACCAAGTGACGGACCTTTGCGACCATACCACGAATTTCCGGGGTGTCCTTGCGCACAATGGTCTTGTTGGTTCTGGTCAGCCCCAAACCGGTCAGGGTCTGACGAATTTTAGTCGTACTGCCGATGGCGCTTTTGCGCAGGGTCAGCCTGAGATCATTTGTAGCCATGATATTCCTCAAATAGCAGCGTGCTAAGCCGTGATTTCTTCAACATTCTTGCCGCGCATCGCCGCGATGCGGCGGGGGCTCCGCAAACGGCGCAATCCATCCAGTGTTGCCTTAACCATGTTGTGGGGATTGTGCGAGCCGATGCATTTGGTCAGGACGTTGTGGATTCCGGCCGCCTCCAGCACCGCCCGCACCGGACCGCCGGCGATAACGCCAGTGCCCTCAACGGCGGGCTTGAGCAGAACCTGGCCGGCTCCGAACTTGCCCATGATTTCATGGGGAATGCTTACCTCGCTGACGGAGACCAGCTTCATGTCCTTGCGGGCTTTCTCCACGCCCTTGCGGATAGCCTCCGGGACCTGGTTGGCTTTGCCCAGGCCGTAACCAACCCGGCCCTTGCCGTCACCGACCACCACAATGGCGCTGAAGTTGAAACGCCGACCACCCTTGACCACTTTGGCCGTTCTGTTGATGAAGACAATCTTTTCGATCAATTGATCGTCGATATTGCCGCTTTTGTATTCCGCCAAGGTACACCCCCAAGCATGATGGATTAAAAATTGTCGCCGTCGGCTATAGCAGCGACGACGACGGGGTACGCTCCGTAACTTGTTGTCGGGCCATTACCGGCCCTGAGTTCAAGGCATTCCGCAAGGTTGCTAAAAATTCAAGCCACCCTCGCGGGCGCCCTCGGACAGGGCCTTGACCCGGCCATGATAGATATAGCCGCCGCGATCGAAAACCACCTGTTCCACCCCTTTGGCCTTGGCCAGTTCGGCCAGGCGCAGGCCAACCGCTTTGGCCCGGGCGGTTTTGTCCTGACCCTCACCGGTATTGAAACCCTTGCCGCAGGTGGACGTGGCTACGATGGTATGACCGCTGGCATCATCGATCAGTTGGCCGTAAATGTGGCGGGCACTCTTGAAAACCCGCAGACGCGGACGTTCGGTGGTCCCGGATATCTTTTTTCTGATCCGCTTGATACGCTTGTCGCGGGCGCTCGCCCTGCTGATATTCTTCGCCATTTTCTTCGCCTTATAACCAACAACCTGTTAATCACGAACCGGCTCAACCCCGAAGCAACGGGATGTTTGTCGGCATTACTTGGACTTGGTCTTCCCGGCCTTGCGCGCAATGTATTCGTTTTCGTAGCGAATACCCTTGCCCTTATAGGGTTCGGGCTTACGCACCGCCCGGATCATGGCCGCCGTCTGGCCAAGGAGCTCCTTATCGATGGATTCGAGGGTGACGGCGTTCTTTTCAACCCCGGCGCTGACCCCGGCGGGCAAAGGGAAAGCCACCACATTGGAATAGCCGACACTTAGGTTCAGGGTATCGCCCTTGGCTTCAACCCGGTAACCAACCCCTTCAACCAGAAGTTTTTTCTGGAATCCCTTTTCCACCCCGATCACCATGTTGTTGATCAGGGTGCGGGTGAGGCCGGTAAAAGCCCGAGTGCGCTGACTGTCGTCCTTGGCCTTGACCAGGATCTGACCATCCTTCTGCTCCAAGGCAATCTCCGGGCGTACCTCCCGGTCCAGCTTGCCTTTGGGGCCACTAACCGTTACCTTGCTGCCCTTGATATCGACCTTGACCTGGCCGGGCACATCAATGGGCTGCTTACCAATTCTGGACATTTTGTCGCTCCTTATCAGAAAAAACAGGATGATCGATCACCTTCAGCCATCCTGTTTTTAACAAGCACCAGATCAACTGGGCCGTCATTGCCCGAGACCGAACCAGCCGCCTCTCCAGTATGCAAAGCCAGCCGCTGACTCAGGCACAATGGCGTTGCTGAAAATTGAAGACCATCACCAAACTTCGCAGAGGATCTCGCCACCGACTTGCTGACTCCGGGCCTGCTTGTCGGTCATAACCCCCTTGGAGGTGGACAGGATGGCCACGCCGAGCCCGCTCATCACCTTGGGAATCTGATCATGCTTGACATAAAGCCGCCGCCCGGGCTTGCTCTTACGCCGGATGCCGCTGATAACCCGCGCATTGTTCTCGTCATAACGCAGGGTTATCCTGATCATGCCCTGCTTGTTGTCCTCAACGATCTCGTATGCGCCGATAAAGCCTTCCTGCTTAAGAATCTCGGCCATCCCTTGCTTGATCTTGGAAAGCGGCACCATTACGCTTTCATGGCCCACCATGCCGGCATTACGTATCCTGGTCAGCATGTCGGCCAGGGGATCACTCATCGCCATTGCTTCAGACTCCTGTACCCTTATTGATATTTGTCGGCTCCGCAAAAAAGCCGCTCCACCGACTGAGCACGTCCGGCATCCTGTCGGTTTGCTGCAAGCGCCGCCGCTTAAGGCGGGCGGACAAAAGCCGATTTACCAGCTTGACTTGGTCACCCCGGCAATTTCACCCTTGGAGGCCAGGGAACGCAGGCAGATTCGACATACGCCAAACTTGCGGTAATAGGCCCGAGGCCGGCCGCAAAGGCCGCAGCGATTATAATCACGAACCTTGAACTTCGGCTTCCGGTTACACTTTGCAATCATCGATTTCTTAGCCAACTCGAGCCTCCCGCCCTTGCTTTATTTTCTAAAGGGCATGCCCATTGCCCGCAGCAGAAAACGGCCTTCCTCGTCACTCTTGGCCGTGGTCGTAATGGCAATGTTCAAACCTTTAATCTTATCGATTTTATCGTAGTCAATTTCGGGGAAAATGATGTGTTCCTTGATGCCCAGGGCAAAATTGCCGCGGCCGTCGAAGGCCTTGGGCGAAACCCCGCGGAAGTCGCGCACCCGGGGCAAGGCGATATTGATCAGTTTGGCCATGAAATCATACATCCGGTCACCGCGCAGAGTAACCCGGCAGCCGATGGGCATGCCCTCCCGCAGCTTGAAGGTGGCGATGGACTTCTTGGCCCTGGTCACCACCGCTTTCTGGCCCCCGATCAGGGTCAGCTCCTGGCTGGCGCTCTCAACGATCTTGGGATTCTGGACCGCTTCACCAAGCCCCATATTCAGGGTGATCTTTTCCAGCTTGGGCACCTCCATGATATTGCGATACCCGAACTCCTTCATGAGTTGAGGCACACCCTCATCGAGATATAACTGCTTCATTCCTGCCATGCTCAAACGCCTCCAGCGCGTAATCTTCCTTGCCAATATTCAGCTGCATTTTCAAGAACGGGATCAGGCCTTGCCTTCCACGGACTCACCGCACTTTTTGCAGATCCTGACCCGGGTGCCGTCTTCGAGGGCCTTGCGTGCTACCCGCGAAGTCTTGGCGCATTTGGGACAGATCAGCATCAGGTTGGAAATCGCCACCGGGGCTTCCTTGTCGATGATCCCGCCCTGTTGATTAAGGGCGTTGGGCTTGGTGTGGCGTTTGATCATATTGATCTTTTCCACCACTGCCCGGCCACGGTTCCGGTCGATCCGGATAACCTTGCCGACCCGGCCCTTGTCGCCGCCGGCGATCACTTCAACCCGGTCGTTAACCTTGATATGTGTCTTGGCATTCTGCATTGTCTTAATCCTTAAAGGGGCTAAAGAACTTCGGGGGCCAGGGAAACGATCTTCATGAATCCCTTGGGACGCAGCTCGCGGGCCACGGGTCCGAAAATCCGGGTCCCGATGGGATCGCCGGCATTATTAACCAGGACGGCTGAATTTTCATCGAACCGAACGGTGGTATCCTCAAGCCGACGAATCTCCTTCTTGGTCCTGACCACCACGGCCTTAACCACATCGCCCTTTTTCACTTTGGCATTGGGAATCGCTTCCTTGACCGAAACCACCACCACGTCGCCGATGCTGGCATAGCGGCGGCCAGTTCCCCCCAGGACCTTGATGCACATCACTTTTTTGGCCCCTGAGTTGTCGGCCACATTTAATATCGTCTGCGTTTGAATCATGATTTCACCTGCTTATCCGGCAGTCATTCGATCCAATCCCCTCTGCCGCCAGGGATTGGTTAATTCGCCACTGGCCCACAACCCGATCATACTGCCTTTTCCAGAATGGCCCGCAAGCGCCAGCGCTTTTTACTGCTTAAGGGTCTGCATTCCTCGATAAGCACCCGGTCGCCGATATTGCAACTGTTTTCCGGATCATGGGCCATATACTTGGCGTGGCTCCGGATGTACTTGCCGTAAAGCTTATGGGGTGCGAAGCTGGTGGTCTGGATAACGATGCTTTTATCCATTTTGTTGCTCACCACCACGCCGACCTGGGTTTTTCTGGTTCCTTGTCCTGCGCTCATTTATCCAATCCCGGTAAAAATTTTGTTAGCAGAGTTTTCCCGACACCGTTAGGCCGCGTTTTCTTCCCGGAGAATGGTTTTAATCCGGCTGATGGTTTGACGGGTCTGACGGATCTTGGCCGTGTTCTCAAGGGGGCGGATGCCATGATTGAACTTCAGCCGGCAAAGCTCTTCCGAAAGTTCGCGGACCTTGTTCAGCTGTTCCTCGCGGCTCAAGTCGCGGATATCTTTGATTTTCATAACGTTGTATCCAACTCGATAATCTTAGTGGGGAAGGGAAGCTTGTTGGCCGCCAGCCGCAGAGCCTCCCGGGCCAGCTCACCTTCAACTCCCGCCAGCTCATAAAGAATCCGGCCCGGCTTGATCACCGCCACCCAACCCTCGGGGCTGCCCTTACCTTTACCCATCCGAGTTTCCGCCGGCTTTTTGGTAAAAGGTTTATCGGGAAAAATCCGGATCCACATCTTGCCGCCCCGTTTTACTTTGCGGTTGATGGCAATACGGGCGGCCTCAATCTGCTGGGCGGTCATCCAGCCACAACCCACAGCTTTCAGGGCGAATTCGCCATAGGCGATGGAGGAGCCGCGCTGGGCCGCTCCGGTCATCCGGCCTTTGAAAACTTTTCTATGTTTGACTTTTTTCGGACTAAGCATGGTCTAAACCTACCGTCGTTAGCAGTAAAATAATGCTGCGACCGGAGCACTGATAACTCGCCGCAGCACGATGGGGGAAGCTCAAGCCTGGGCCTGATCCTCGAGCCCGCGCTGGTCCTCGTTGCTGAGAACCTCTCCCTTGAAAATCCAAACCTTGACTCCGATCACCCCGTAAGTGGTATGCGCTTCGGCCAGGCCGTAATCGATGTCGGCCCGCAGGGTATGCAGAGGAACTCGGCCTTCCCGGTACCATTCGCGCCGGGACATTTCCGCCCCCCCGAGACGACCGGAACACGCAATCCTAATCCCTTTCGCTCCGAACTTCAAGGCCATATTGACCGCTTTCTTCATGGCCCGGCGAAAAGCTACCCGGCGTTCAAGCTGCTGGGCGACGTTTTCCGCCACCAGCTGGGCGTCGGCCTCGGGCCGGCGGACTTCCTGGATATCCAGGGCGCAGGAGCGGCCGGTACGACGCTCAAGGTCAGCCTTGAGAGTGTCGATTTCCGAGCCCTTTTTGCCGATAACGATGCCGGGGCGGGCGGTATGGAGCTTGACCCTGATTTTCTCGCCGGTGCGAGCTATCTGGATCCGGGAAATGCCAGCATGATAAAGACGCTTCTTGAGGTATTTTCTCAAGTCCTGATCTTCAAGAAAATTCCTGGCGTAATCCCGGTCGGCGTACCAAATGGAATCCCAGGTCCGGACGATGTTCAGCCGTAAACCGATTGGATTGACTTTCTGGCCCAAAATTTTCCTCCGTTTACAAGGTTGGCTTTTTTGCCACCGACGATCAGCGTCGATGCTTATTGTTCATCAAGGACTACGGTAATATGACTGCTCCGCTTGAGGATCCGACCGGCCCGACCCATGGGCATCGGCCTGATCCGCTTCAGGGTCGGTCCGCCATCGACATGGATGGTTTTGACATAAAGGTTATCCACGTCAATCGCCTCGTTCTGGCTGGCGTTGGCCACCGCCGACTCGATGACCTTGCGCAGAATCCGGGCCCCTTTCTTGGGCATGAAACGCAAAGTGTTCAACGCGGTCTCAACCTTGCTGCCGCGAACCAGATCGGCTACCAGGCGGGCCTTCTGGGGAGAAATACGAATATTACGGGCCAGCGCTTTAGCTTCCATCGCCATTCCACTCCTTGGATATCATTCGTTATGCTTTACTTCTTCTTTTTATCGGCGGCGTGACCATAGTAGGTCCGGGTCGGTGAAAATTCACCGAGCTTATGACCGACCATGTTTTCGGTCACGAAAACCGGAATGAACTTCTTACCGTTATGCACGGCAAAGGTCAGGCCGACCATTTCCGGAATAATATCGGAACGGCGGGACCAGGTCTGAATAACCTTGCGGGATCCATCTTCCCGGGCCCTGACCACCTTATTCAAAAGGTGCTCATCAATAAACGGTCCTTTTTTAATTGAGCGTGCCACTTCTGCTCCCCCTTAGATTAGGATCTTTTCTTGACAATGTACTTGTCACTGCTCTTGTTCCGGCGGGTCTTGTAACCCTTGGTCGGGATGCCCCACGGGGTACAAGGATGACGACCGCCCGAACTCTTGCCTTCACCACCACCCATGGGGTGATCGATGGGGTTCATGGCCACGCCCCGAACCTTGGGCCGGCGGCCCAGCCAACGGTTACGACCGGCCTTGCCCAGTTTCTGGCTCTCATGCTCGATATTGCCGACCTGGCCGATGCTGGCCCGGCAGTAACGGTGAAAACGCCGCACCTCGCCGGAAGGGAGCTTGACCAGCACATGGTCGCCTTCCTTGGCCATCAGCTGGGCCGCTACGCCGGCGCTGCGCACCAATTGACCGCCCTTGCCGATTTTCATCTCGATATTATGGATAACGCTGCCTAAAGGCATATTGCCCATGGGCATGCAGTTGCCCGGCTTAATATCGACTTGGTCGCCCGCTTCGACGATGTCGCCGACCTTCACTCCATTGGGAGAGAGGATATAACGCTTTTCTCCGTCCACATACTGCAGCAGGGCGATGTTGGCGGTCCGGTTGGGATCGTACTCGATGCCAGCCACCTTGGCCGGAATATTGACCTTATCGCGCTTGAAGTCGATAACCCGGTACTTGCGCTTATGGCCCCCGCCCTGGTGACGGGCGGTGATTCGACCGTAGTTGTTACGGCCGCCGGCCTTGTTCAGGGTCCGAACCAGTCCCTTGACCGGTCTTTCCTTGGAAAGGTCATCGTTGATCACGGTTACCAGGGTGCGACGTCCCGGTGATGTCGGTTTATATGTCTTCAGTGCCATGTGCAACTCCAGTAATTAGTTTCCGGCCGGCCTGGGCCAGGAAGCCGAGCCTCTAAAGCTCTTCAAGGAAATCCAGCTTGCTCTCGGCGCTCAGGGTAACGAAGGCTTTCTTGTAATCGGAGGTGGTGCCAACATAACGACCCATGCGCTTTTTGCGGCCGGGCAGATTGGCGGTCCGAACCTTCTCGACCTTGACGCTGAAAATATTCTCCACCGCCTGCTTGATTTCATTCTTGTTGGCGCGGCGATCAACCTGGAGCACAATCTGGTTGTGACTCTCCTGCAACCCCATGCTCTTTTCGGTCAAGCGCGGACGCTTGAGGACTTCGTAAATATTTTTCATGACAGCAACCTCTCCTGCAATTGCTCGATGCACGGCTGCAGCAAAATAACATGCTTGTGCAGCAGAATATCGTAAACATTGAGCCCCTCTGTGGGCATCACCTTGAAACCGGGCACGTTGCGCGATGAACGCTCGAGGCTGTCTATGCTCCCGGGCACCACGATCAGGGCGCTGTCGATGGCAAAATTGTTCATTACCTCGACAAAATTACGGGTCTTGGCTTCATCCAGGCGAAAATCATCAAGAACCAGCACCAGATCATCGCTGAAACGAGAGCTCAATGCCATCCGCAGGCCAAGCTTTCTCGCCTTGCGCGGCATGGTGAAAGCATAGCTGCGGGGACGAGGGCCAAAGACAGTGCCGCCGCCCCGCCACAGGGGTGATTTGCGGCTGCCGGAACGGGCCCGACCAGTCCCCTTCTGCTTCCAGGGCTTTTTGCCGCTGGCGCTGACGTCACTGCGGGTCTTGGTGCAGGCGGTCCCGGCCCGCCGGTTGGCGCGCTGCATCCGCACGATATCATGCAGCAGGTGAGGATTGACCTCAAGCTTGAAAAGCGCGTCATCAAGCTCGATGTCAGCCACTTTTTCCTTTTTGATATTATATACTTCCGTTACCGCCATTATCGGTACCCCCTGACAAGGATAAGCAACTGCCGGCTACACCCGCATTAATCTGCGACCGGCAATCAAAATCATGACTTTTTATAGATCTGAACCAGGGCCTGCTTGGCACCGGGAACCCCGCCCTTGAGAACGATGACGTTCTGTTCGGGGCGAATATCGATCACCGTGCAGTTCTTCTTGGTGATCATCCGATCACCCATCTGCCCCGGCATTTTTTTGCCCTTGATGACCCGGCTCGGCCAGGCACTGCAGCCGATGGAGCCCGGAGCCCGATGAAACATCGAACCATGGGTGGCCCGGCCGCCCTTGAAGCCATAACGCTTGACCACTCCCTGGAAGCCGCGCCCCTTGGTGCGGGCCCGAACGTCAACGATATCGCCGACGTTGAGGAGATCGGTAAGGTTGATTTCCTGGCCGACTTCATAGGCCCCGGGATCGGTTACCCGGAATTCCTTGATATGATGGAAGCCACCCTTGCCGGCTGTCTTGACATGGCCGCTTTCAGCCTTGTTGAGACGTGATTCCTTCTTGGGGCCAAAACCGATTTGAATGGCGTCATAGCCTTCCTTAGCCGCGGTTTTCTTCTGCAGAACCACGCAAGGACCGGCCTCGATAACCGTAACGGCAATGGAAGTACCGGTTTCGGAAAAGATCCGGGTCATTCCCATTTTTCTGCCGAGCATACCCATCTTCTTAGACATCATTGCACCTGTCGTTACTTAACATAAGCCGCTACGGGCCTAGAGCTTGATCTCAACATCGACCCCGGCGGAAAGTTCCAGCTTCATCAAAGCGTCGATGGTCTGCTGAGTCGGCTCGAGAATGTCCAGCAAGCGGCGATGAGTCCTCATTTCAAATTGTTCCCGGGACTTTTTATCGACATGGGGTCCCCGCAGAACACAGAATTTGTTGATCGTGGTCGGCAAAGGGATTGGGCCGGCCACCGCCGCCCCGGTCCGCTTGGCGGTTTCAACGATCTCGCCGGTGGACTGATCAATCAGCTTATGATCGTAGCCCTTGAGGCGAATGCGAATTTTCTGAGTATTAATCATGATTTTATCCTGATCACTA